>NZ_JBKXNW010000001.1:0-203882 GCF_047012705.1 Pseudoruminococcus sp.
CACGGAATGCAGCAATTCTGTCTTCCTCGAAGAACATATGCTCTGTACGGCAAAGACCGATACCTTCAGCGCCAAGCTCACGAGCCTTCTTAGCGTCAGCAGGTGTATCAGCATTTGTTCTAACCTTAAGAGTTCTGTACTTATCAGCCCAAGCCATAACTCTGCCGAACTCGCCAGCGATTGTAGCGTCTACTGTTGGGATAATACCATCATAGATATTACCTGTTGAACCATCAATAGAAATATAATCGCCCTCTGTGAAATCCTTACCTGCGAGTGTAAACTTCTTGTTAGCCTCGTCCATAATGATGTCGGAGCAACCAGATACACAGCAAGTACCCATACCACGAGCAACAACAGCTGCGTGAGATGTCATACCGCCACGAACTGTGAGGATACCCTGAGAAGCCTTCATACCTGTAATATCTTCAGGAGATGTTTCAAGTCTTACGAGAACAACCTTCTCGCCCTTTGCATTCCAAGCTTCTGCATCTTCAGCAGTAAATACGATCTTACCGCAAGCAGCGCCTGGAGAAGCACCAAGACCCTTACCGATTGGTGTAGCAGCCTTAAGAGCCTTTGCATCAAACTGTGGGTGGAGAAGTGTGTCGAGGTTACGAGGGTCGATCATTGCAACAGCTTCTTCTTCTGTTCTCATACCCTCATCAACGAGGTCACAAGCAATCTTAAGAGCAGCCTGAGCTGTTCTCTTACCATTTCTTGTCTGGAGCATATAAAGCTTACCGTCTTCGACAGTGAACTCCATATCCTGCATATCTCTGTAGTGATTCTCAAGAGTTGAGCAAACTGTGTTGAACTGAGCAAATGCCTCTGGGAACTTGTCAGCCATTTCCTTAATCTTCATTGGTGTACGAACGCCGGCAACAACGTCTTCGCCCTGTGCGTTTGTAAGGAACTCACCGAAGAGGCCCTTTTCACCTGTTGCAGGGTCACGAGTAAATGCAACACCTGTACCACAGTTATCACCCATATTACCGAATGCCATTGACTGAACGTTAACAGCAGTACCCCATGAGTAAGGAATATCGTTATCACGACGATAAACATTTGCTCTTGGGTTGTCCCATGAACGGAAAACAGCCTTGATAGCTTCCATAAGCTGTTCCTTAGGATCAGATGGGAAGTCCTTACCAATCTTTTCCTTATATTCTGCCTTGAACTGACCTGCAAGATTCTTGAGGTCATCAGCTATAAGGTCAACGTCCTGTGTTACGCCCTTTTCAGCCTTCATCTTGTCGATAAGCTCTTCGAAGTACTTCTTACCAACTTCCATAACAACATCAGAGAACATCTGAATGAATCTTCTGTAGCAGTCCCATGCCCAACGAGGGTTGTTAGACTTCTTTGCGAGAACCTCAACAACATCTTCGTTAAGACCAAGGTTAAGAATTGTATCCATCATACCAGGCATAGATGCTCTTGCACCTGAACGAACAGATACGAGAAGTGGATTTTCCTTATCGCCGAACTTCTTGCCAGTGATTTCTTCCATCTTTACGATGTACTCCATAATCTGAGCTTGAATTTCGTCGTTAATCTTCTTGCCGTCTTCATAATACTGAGTACAAGCCTCTGTTGTGATTGTGAAGCCCTGTGGAACAGGAAGACCAAGATTTGTCATTTCAGCAAGGTTAGCACCCTTACCGCCGAGAAGATTACGCATATTAGCGTTACCTTCGCTGAATAAATAGACCCATTTGTTAGCCATTGGATTACCCCCTGAGATAAATTTAAAATCGACATAAGTCGCTTATTGGTATTATACCATAAACAAAAAGAAATTTCTATTGTTTTTTTCAAAAAAGTTGCTTTTAATGAAAAAATTTTTAGGACTATTTTGATAAATTTTATTTAAACGATATTTTTTATAAAATCACTTGAAAAACCTTTGAATTGTTGCAATAATTATCGTAAGCATATAAAATATATTAAAAGGATTACAGAATTTATTTTAAACTATATTTAGGAGGACTAATCTTGGAAAATAAATCTTGTGCGTTAATTCTCTCTGGCGGAGAAGGAAAGCGAATGAAATCAAATAAGCCAAAAGCTATGAGCGAGGTTCTTTTTAAGCCTATGCTTCAATGGGTTATAGATGCAGTAAGAGGTGCTGGCATAGAGGATATTTGCCTTGTAACAGGCTTTAAACACGAAATTATAGAAAACTATATTTCTACTCTCCCCTATCATATTGAAACTGTTATTCAGACAGAAAGACTTGGAACAGGTCACGCTGTTATGACTGCAAAAGAATTTTTAAAATCTCATAGCGGAAAAAATGTTCTTGTACTAAATGGTGACGCACCATTTATCGACAGCGAAACTATAAAGAAATCTGCGGAATTTCATTCAAATAATGGTTGTACTGTAATTTCTGCTGAACTTGAAAATCCATTTGGTTACGGAAGAATTATCCGTACAGGTGAATCTACACTTGAGGCTATCGTTGAGGAAAAGGAAGCTGATGATTTTCAGCGTGCTGTCAAAGAAGTAAATTCAGGGGCATATTGGTTTAATGTTGATAGTTTACTCTCAGCTCTTGATAAGCTTGTTCCAAGCGAAAAAACGGGAGAATACTATCTCACTGATACTGTTCAGATTATTAAGCAAACCGACAAAACCGTTTCTGCATTCAAGGCAGCTTCTTCAGATTCTGTTCTCGGTGCAAACGATTGTTCACAGCTTGCACAACTCAATGAAATCGCACGAAACAGAGTTATCGAAAAGCATCTTGCAAATGGTGTAAATATTCCTTGCAGAGATGGCGTTATGATTGGCTGTGATGTAAAGATAGAGGCTGGAGCAACTATTCTTCCTGCGAGCGTAATTGTAGGAAATGCTATTATAAAGGCAGAAAGTGTAATAGGCCCTGCGGCTTACATTAAATAATTTTATGGACAAAATCAAAGAAAGCGACCTTTATCAACCTATCAAGGACTATCTTGATTCTCTCGGCTATGATACCAAAGGCGAGGTTAAAGACTGTGATATAACTGCAATAAAAGGTGATGAGCTTATTGTTGTTGAACTGAAAAAGGGTTTCACAATAGAGTTAATCTATCAGGCTATTGAAAGGCAGAAAATCGCTGACAGTGTTTATGTAGCAATACCGTTTCCGAAGCGTGGTTATAAGAATCCACATTATAAAGATATGGTTGCGCTTTGTAAGCGGCTGGAAATAGGCTTGATTTTAGTTGATTTTACAATAAACGGAAAAGCCCAGATTGATATTACTGTAAATCCTGAATTCATAAAGCCTATTCGCAAAAACAATAAAAAGCGTATGGCTGTTATTTCTGAACACAACGGTAGAACAGGAAGTATTAACATCGGCGGTGTTAATCGACGAAAAATAATGACAGTATACAAAGAGCAATCATTAACTATTGCAAAAATTCTTGCTGAGAATGGCGAGCTTTCTGCAAGAGAAATTCGTAAACTTTGCAGTTATGAAAAAACCTCTTCGATTTTGCGAATGAACTACTACAAGCTATTCGAGAAAATCGGTGCTAAAGGTCATTGCACATATCGTATCACTGACATAGGGCTTAAAATGCTCGATGAATACAAAGATTTAATTGAATAAACAAAAATGCGATAAACCCGATTTTTAGAGTTTATCGCATTTTATTATTTATATGAGTTTTGCGGCGAACTGCGTTCGCCTTTTAGGTGAAAGAGAAGTTAAGGGCTTCGCCCTTAAAACCCACAAGGGACTCCGTCCCTTGACCCTGCAAGCTTTTGAAAAAGCTTGAGCAAAACTTTTAACATTTTTAGAAAAAAGTTTATCAGCTAATCGGTAGTCACTTCGACCGCGTCAACTATCTTCCCTAACTCACTACGAGCGAGACTTGTCGAGCGATTCCGCGTCTTGACTGCGGAGGCACTCCGCCAAAACTTTTAATTTTTTTAGGGAAAGTTTATCAGCTAATCGGTAGTTTCATCGACCGCGTCAACTATCTTCCCTAACTCACTACGAGCGAGACTTGTCGAGCGATTCCGCGTCTTGACTGCGGAGGCACTCCGCCAAAACTTTTAATTTTTTTAGGGAAAGTTTATCAGCTAATCGGTAGTTTCATCGACCGCGTCAACTATCTTCCCTAACTCATTACGAGCGAGACTTGTCGAGCGATTCCGCGTCTTGACCGCGGAGGCACTCCGCCAAAACTTTTAATTTTTTAGGGAAAAGTTTATTAGCTAATCGGTAGTTACTTCGACTACATTTTAACTGCGGAGGCACTCCGCTTATTTACTAAAGACAATAGACTTTCCTGCGTCCATAGTAACTGTTGTTCCGTCCTTGAGGAGGTTTGTTGCATTTTCTGCACCAACTATAACAGGCTTACCAAGAGCAAGACAAGCAATAGCTGCATGAGATGTAGCACCATTCATTTCTGTAATGACACCTGAAGCCTTCTTTATAAGTGGAAGAACTCTATTAGATGTACTTGGAAGAACGAGAATATCACCATCTCTGAATCTCTCGATTGCCTCTTCTTCTGTATTGCATACACAAAGTGAACCACAAGCGATGCCACTTCCGACAACTGTTGTTCCTGCTGCAAGAATATCGCCGACAAGGTGAACCTTCAGCATATTTGTTGTTCCTGAAATTCCGAGAGGGATACCAGCGGTAATAACTGCAAGGTCACCATTCTGGACAAGTCCTTCTTTTTCAGCAACCTCAATCACATGGTTGAATAAATCATCTGTATTTTGTTTTTCTTCAACCATAACAGGCTTAACACCCCAAAGTATATTCATCTGACGCCAAACTTTTTTGCTTGTTGTTCCGCCAACAATCATACACTGTGGACGATATTTTGAAATCATAGAAGCAGTCTTACCTGATTTTGAAACTGTCATAATAGCGGCTGCACCTAAATCGTGAGCTGTTGTACAAGTTGCATGAGAAATAGCTGATGTAACATTAGGGCGCTCTGGTCTGTTAGCTTTTTCAAATCTTCCGATGTAGTCTATATCCATCTCTGTTCTCTCTGCAATAAGAGCCATTGTTTTTACTGACTCAACCGGATAAAGTCCTGCAGCTGTTTCACCTGAAAGCATAATTCCACTTGTGCCGTCATAGATAGCATTCGCAACATCAGTTGTTTCAGCTCTTGTAGGGCGAGGATTCTTAATCATAGAATCGAGCATCTGAGTTGCTGTGATAACCTGCTTGCCGGCATCAAATGCTTTTTTAATAAGCTGCTTTTGAAGTACAGGAATTTCCTCAAGAGGAACTTCTACGCCGAGGTCGCCTCTTGCAACCATAATTCCATCAGAAGCTCTTACGATTTCATCAATATTATTAACGCCATCGGAGTTTTCGATTTTTGCAATAATCTTTATATTCTTGCAATGATTTTTCTCAAGCTCATCTTTTAAGTCCTCAATATCCTGAGCGCTTCTGGTAAATGAAGCTGCGATAAAATCGAAGTCATTCTCAACGCCAAACTTAATATCAGACCTATCTCTATCACTAAGAAATGGAAGAGAAAGAGTTATATTAGGAACATTGATACCTTTATTTGAGGAAACATATCCGCCATTTATAACAGTACAGATAATATCTCCGTCTTTCTTTTCAACAACTTTAAGTTCAATAAGACCGTCGTCAATAAGAATCTTAGAACCGATATTAACATCGTCATAAAGTCCGCTGAAGCTTACAGAACAACGCTCTGCATCGCCTTCAATGGTTTCTTTTGTAACAAGTGTAAAGGTTTGATTTGTTTCGAGAAAAACTTTCTTGTCTTTAAAAGTGCCTGTACGAATTTCAGGACCCTTTGTATCAAGAAGCATAGCTACCGGAAGGTTAAGCTCATCTCTTAATTTTTTTACAAGCTTTACACGCTCAAGATGAACCTCATGTGTCTGGTGTGACATATTGAAACGAGCAACATCCATACCATTGAGCATAAGACCTCTTAAGACCTGCTCATCATCAGTAGCCGGACCAAGTGTACAAATAATTTTTGTCTTTCTCATATTATTCTACCCCTCTTTTTATGAAAGTAACACAATTAAAAAAATCCTGCTTATACATAATAATACACCAGAGTAAATACTTTGACAAGTAGTTTCAGCAAAACTTTAAATAGATTTTACATAAGAAGCAATCAAAAACTCACCTATAAATCGCTCTATAATCAGTAAAATTCCAGTTTTAATATATTTTATACGATTTGTCTAAAATTAAGATTTTTTTAAAACAGATGATATATTTTTGCTTTAAATACAGCTTAAAACCCCTTTGCAATCAACGAAACAATAGTTTTTAATATATTTTGCACAATTTGTATAAATTTAGGCTTGAAAAATTTGGTAAGGTATGCTATAATTATCATCATTGAATAGTGATTGTGCATGAGTACAATAATTCTTATAAACAATTATCACTTTTAAAAAGGAGAATGGGAAATGAGCTATTGGGTAAACGAATCTGTATTTTATCACATATATCCTCTTGGATTCTGTGGTGCGCCAAGGGTTAATGACGGTGAAACTGTCTGCCGTCTTGATAAGGTAATCGATTGGATTCCTCATCTTAAAAGTATGAATGTAAATGCAATCTATTTTGGCCCTGTTTTTAAATCAACTGTACACGGCTATGATACTGACGATTATCGTGTAATTGATAACAGACTTGGCACAAATGAATCATTCAAGCACATTTGCGATGAACTTCATAAGAACGGAATTAAGGTTGTTCTTGATGGTGTATTCAATCATGTTGGCAGAAATTTCTGGGCATTTAAAGATGTTCGTGAAAAGGGAAATTCTTCACAATATTGTGGTTGGTTCCAAAATCTTCATTTTGGTGGCGGAAGCCCTTACGGCGACCCATTCTCATATGAGGGTTGGCAAGGACATTACGACCTCGTTAAGCTAAACCTTAAAAATCCTGATGTTAAGAATTATCTTCTTGATTCTGTCGGAATGTGGATGAACGAGTTTAAGATTGACGGACTTCGCCTTGATGCAGCCGATTGCGTTGACCCTGATTTCTTTAAAGCTCTTCGCCACTATACTAAAAGCAAAGACAGCAATTTCTGGCTTATGGGTGAGATTATTCACGGCGATTATAATCGTTGGGCTAACCCTGAAATGCTTGATTCTGTAACAAACTACGAATGCTACAAGGGTATCTATTCATCACACAACGATAAGAACTATTTCGAGATTGCACATTCACTAAATCGTCAATTTGCAAATGGTGGTATCTATCGCAATATATATACTTATAATTTCGTTGATAACCACGATGTAAACAGAGTTGCAAGCGTTGTAAGAAATTCTGCAAATCTTGAAAATATCTACACAACAATGTATTGTATGCCAGGTGTGCCATCAATATACTATGGCAGTGAATGGGGCATCAAGGGCGAAAAGAATAATACTGATTATGATTATCCACTCCGCCCTGAACTCAATATTTCTGATATTCAGGATAATGCTCTCCTCGCACACATCAGAAAGCTTGGCAAGGCAAGGACAAGCACTGAGGCTTTGAAGTATGGTTCTTTCGAGAATGTACAAATAAGAAATGAACAGCTTATCTTTAAACGCAGTTTAGATTCTCAGACAGCTTATGTTGCTCTTAATCTTGCTGATAACAATATGGATATGGGCTTTAATGCAGATGGTGCATATCTTGTTGATAAGCTTAGCGGAAAAAGCTATCAGGTAAACAATGGTTATGTCAATATTGATATTCCTGCTCATTCCTCAAGAATACTTGTAACTTCAAATACTCCAACACTTGAAGATGTACAGGTTGAGGAAACAAAGGCAGAAACTGCTCCGGTTGCTGAACCTGAAAAGAAAGAAGAACCCGTACTTCCAGCTTGGGGAACTCTCGGCAAGCATCGTCACTTCAAGGGCGGTGAATACGAGGTTATTGCATTGGCAAAGCACAGCGAAACAATGGAAGATTTAGTTATCTACAAAGAGCTTTTCGGTGAAGGTAAAGTCTGGGCAAGACCTGCATCAATGTTCTATCAGATGGTAAACATTGATGGAAACCTTGTTCCAAGATTTAAATTTATAGGTTAAGAGCCTTTAATAACCGTAAGCAAAGAATATATTTAAACACAATTGAATTTTATAAATAAATCAAACGCCACAACTCGTTACCTGAGTTGTGGCGTTTAGCATTTATTTGGATAATATTAGCGGCGAACTTCGTTCGCCTTTAGGAGAAAGAAATGTTAAGGGCGTTGCCCTTAAAACCCACGAGGGACGCTGTCCCTCGACCTTGCGAGCCTTTAAAAAGGCTCGAGCGAAACTTTTAACTGTATTAGGAGAACTCATTAACTAATCGGTAGTTCATTGGTAATTTTTTAGACCACGTCAACCAATTTCTCTTATAAGTGTCGAGCGAGACTTGTCGAGCGATTCCGCGTCTTGTCCCGTGCGGTCACGCACTGTTATTTCTTTTTGCTTCTGCGTTTTTGAGCATTCTTTGCTGAATCTACTAATGCCTGATGTTCCTTGTCAGCTTGAATCTGCTCAAGAGTTCTCTTATCCTCATCATAACCGTCAGGTAGCCATTTGGTCATTCCCTTTTCTACACATTCTTCATAATGTGCATACCAATAATCTTCCTGCTGTTTTGTATAAAAACCGGCTATACCAACAAAAAGTATAATAACATAAAGAACTGCAACAATTACTGCACCATACTCAATATAATTCAAGGGGAAAAATGTAAATAAATCGAAAAGCAAAAGTGCTGAACCAATAGTTGCAACGGCATTTTTTATATGACGCTTTTTATCAAAGCTCGCTACCAAGAAACCAATTATCGGAACAACCAAAAACCAAACAGAATAAATCAATCTTTGGAATGTTCCCTCTGTTCGCTTATCTACTGACGAACCTGAAAGACTCTTGCCAAATATAAGCTGGAAACCTGTATCACTAATTGTAGTTGATGAAGTAAGCAAACTTGTCGCAGTATATATACTATCAAGAAGTTCATCATAACTTTCTTTGGTATATAAAGTTCTATCAATGTGTGCTGCATCATCAATAACATTAAGAATTTCATCAGTCTGGCACTTCTGACCGATTATATTATCATCTGCAAGAGTTTTAGGATAAATAATTTTACTTTTTTCAAGCTTCTTATTTTCCTCTACTTCTTCTGCACTTGCTTTTTTGAGATTTTTCTCAGCCTTTTTTATATTCTGGCAGGCATTATCAAGCTGTGTCTGATACTCTGCAACATCTTTTTCAGTATCAAAAGTTCTTTCAACATTAAACTTTGTAAATGGGAATGATACACTGATAATTCCAAATAAAAACAAAATACATAATGAAATTCTCAGCTTTTCTGAGCGTTTCTTTTTACGCTTTTTCACTTCTGGAACATTATAAACCGTTTTACCCTTTTGAGATTTTTTAGGTTTATTTTCTTTTTTAGGCTCGTTAAATTCTTCTCCACCTATTTTTTTAGCCAAATACAAGACTTCCTTTCTATATAAAATAAAAAACTGCCGACCGAAAATATACGAATCGGCAGTTTTTATAATTCAAGCTATTAAATTTGGGTAAATTTTTCTTTATAGCTTTCAATAGTTTGTCCAATAATTTCTATTGCTGATTCTCTACCCTTAACCTCGTCAACAACCGTTTCCTTATTTTCGAGAGATTTATAAACCGAAAAGAAATGTGTCATCTCATCAAAAATATGCTTAGGAAGTTCAGAAATATCCTTATATTCATTATAGGTAGGGTCACTATAAGGAATAGCAATAATCTTTTCATCGTTATGTCCATTATCAAGCATTGTTATAACACCGATAGGATAGCAACGAATAAGAGTCATAGGATAAATCTGTTCTGAGCAAAGAACAAGAACATCAAGCGGATCCATATCATCCGCATAGGTTCTTGGGATAAAACCATAGTTTGCAGGATAGTGGGTTGATGTATGAAGTATACGGTCAAGCTTCAAAGTTCCTGTTTGCTTATCAAGCTCATACTTAGCCTTACTTCCCTTTGGAATTTCGATAACAACCATAAAGTCTTCGGGTTTAATTCTTGAGGAATCAATATCATGCCAAATATTCATAAATAGTTTCACTCCGTTCTTATAAAATATTACGGTTATCTTCAATAGAATTATAACACATAATAATCTATCTTTCCACTAAAAACAAGAAAATCTTCATTAAAAATAATACAAAAAGCAGGCATAGAAAAAATTCTTTGCCTGCTATAAATCTTTATCTTGTTTCAGAGGAAGAAACAGTTTCTTCATTTTTGGTAGAAATATTATCTGATATTTTTACAGGTGAGATATGCGCCTTACCCGACGCTCCTATAAGAACTACTTTATCGTTATCGAGATAAAATTTCAAGTTTTCATAATCACTATCAGAAAATTCTATTCCTTCAGACGCAAATGCATTAACAACTATATTCTTTATACTGCTTTCGTCACCACTGATAACATCACTAAGTTCAAGTTCTTTTCCTGTCCTCATATCTATTGTATGAAGTTCAATAGCAGATGAAGAATCGGCAACATTAGGCGATTGAATATCAATATCTACAACATACGAAAGTATGTAATCGCTATTATATGTAACTCTTGCAGAAATCCTTGTTTCTATTCTCTTGCCTTTAGATTTTACAAGATAATAAATATCATCTTCACCCTCAGCACCATATACCGACGGATTAAGTTTAAAATATCTATCAAGGATTTCCTTAACAGAAGAATTAACCTTATCTACACCTGTCAGATTTTCTTTAGAGCTAAGCTCAAACCATTCTGCTGTACTCTTAAAAATCTCTGTATCACTATATTTTCTGAGATTTTCGTCATTGATAGTTTTTACAGAAATTATACCCTTTGTCTCTGCACTTTGTGAAGATTCAGTAGAAGATTCACTGCTTTGTGTAGATTCACTTTTTTCTGAAGAAGAATCTTGTGGTTTAGATTCCACTGAATTTTCGGACGAACTACTTCCAGAAGTTTCAGAAGGTAAAATATCCGGTTTGCTTTCCTCAAGCTTTTTAAGCTCTGTTTTTATGGTTTCACTTTTGGTTTCAATATAGCCTGTTTCTAAAGTTTCACGAGCCATATCGTTTTCATTTGCACCGCTATATGAATCTGCCAAACCAATATAAAGTTCTTCGTTTGTAGGATTAATTTTTATTGCTTGCTTAAAAAGTTCAATAGCTTCTCCATAGTCATTAGCTTTCAATTTTTCCTGAGCAAGAGTAGCAATATCAGAATAAATCATATCTTCTTTATTATTTCCTATCAAAGGAGCTGTGGCAAGTAATGCTGCAACTATAAATGCTGTACTTGCAAGGACTATTGCCTTTGAACCTCCCGAAAAACCTGCTGCATCATTTACTTTAACCTTGTGAAGATTTATAGGTTCATTATTCTGTTTTTTCTTACTGTGCTTGAAAATTTTCATAATGCACTTCCTAAAAATATTAACAAAGCGACTAATTCAACAAAAAAATGAATTTATAGATATAATTATACTACTAATTCACCAAAAAGTAAATGACAAATTAGCAATGAATTATTCGAGACTAAGATATGTTGTATCCGTATCTTCCTCAATAGTAATCTTAAACATATCTGTGTTTGAATATGGTAAAGGTATTTCCTCATATTCCCAATCACGAATCTTAACCAAAAATACAAGCTTGTCACCCGCAAGGAAGAAATTATAGTTGTTTATCTGTTCATCTGTAAGAGAAACTCCTATAAGTTCTGCCTGAGTTTTTATAACTGTATATATATCACTTGTATTCAATAAATTATTAAGATAATACTCATCGCCTGTTTTCAGGTTTATAGTATGAGTTTCCATTGTTTCTTTGAAGTTAGAAATTGTAGGAGGCATATAATACTTATAAATTACAAACGAGAATATTCCGTTTTTGTTATAAGTAACTGTTATCCTACAATGAGAAAGTGCTATTGTACCTCTGGAGGCTCTTTCAAGATTATACAATTCTTTCTCATTTTTAACTCCATATAAATCTTTATCAAATTCATAATAACTATTTAATGTTTGCTGAATAATATTATTAGCATATTCTATTCCGGGAAGGTCTCTGTCATCAGTAATTTCAATCCATCTGCCTTCACCCTTATAAATTTCCTTGCCTTTATATTCAACACTTTTTTCGTCAACCTTAGTTTCAAACTTAACGGGTTGTTTTGCAAGCTTTTCAAGTCGTTCCTGCTCAAGACGCTCTTTTTCCTTTTGTTCTTCTTCAGCTTTCTTTCTCTCTTCCTCTTCTTTTTTCTTTGCTTCCTCTTCAATCTTCTTAACAGTAGCCTCTACTTCGGAAAGTTTTGAATTAAGCTTATCAAGTTCATCGCCTTCAAGCTTATCCGTTCCCGACTTAAGTACAGTTAATGCCTTATCATAATTTTCTTGGCTAATATAAACATTAGCTGCAAGAATATAAGGCTCTGAAATATTAGGTTTAGTTTCAATAGCTGATGTGAATTTTGTTATAGCAAGATTATAATCGTTGTTTTTGATTGCTGCATTGCCTTCGCTTACAAGATTATTATAAATCTTATCTACTCTAAGTTTTTCTCTCAAAGTATCAAGTCTTGTTTTTATCTTTGTACTTCCTGTTTCTCTATAACCAATCTCAAGAGCGGAAACTGCTTCATCTTCCTTGCCTGTTGCAACATATGCGTCAGCAAGGAGCATATATGCCTCAACATCAGATGTATCAAGTTTCACACACTCTGAAAGGTCTGTTATAGCGCCATAAAAATCTTCTGATTTATATTTCTGCTGTCCTGATGCAAAAAGTTCATCAGCAGTAGGGCCACTATTAGCTATAATCACACAAGTAGTGATAATTCCTGCTGCTATAACAAGAGCCGAACAGCAGACAATTATAGCCGCTTTCAATCCTTTTGAAAGTGGTTTTTTCTTTTTGGTTTTTTCTGAATTTTTTTCAACCTCATCTTTTGCGGCAGAACTTACTTCTCTTGTTTTAGATTCAACCTCATCAACAGAGCTTACAACTTTTGTTGTAGAATTTTTCTTACTCTTTGGAGTTATAATAGGCTTTTTATCCCTTTTGGGTTCACCGCCTTCAATCGTAAAAGAAGATATATCCTCAAATTCACTATGCAAATTAGGATTTTTTTCCTTAACTTCCCTCTTAGGCTCACTATTTATATTAGTGCTTGTATTTATAGATTCCTTTTTAGGTCTATTTTTGCCAGATTTATTTTTCTTAGATTTTTGTTTAGCCTGTTGAGGTTTTTGGCTCATAGGCTGATTCTGAGGTTTAGGTTGAACTTTATTTTCAGCCTTAGGTATACTTTCAGACTGAGCCTGAGGTTTATTTTCAGATTCAGGTTGAGCTATATCTTCAGATTGCTTTACTTCTATGTCATTTACCTGCACCTGAGGTTCTTCTGTTTCAGAGTTGATAACATTTTGCTTTTCCGCAGAATCTGCGATAGCACTTTCATTGATGTTCTTTTCAGGTTCTTCGTCAATTTTCGCACCGCAGACAAAACAAATTTTATCATTCTTATCTACGGCTGTTCCACAGTTTTTGCAAAACTTCATTATTATATCTCCTCCTATGTCACATAAGCCTTATATAAAGTTGTTTGCTCTATATTTAGGCCCTCATTTGTGATACTTTCCGTTAGAGTTTATCTGAAATGCTCTGTAAATCTGTTCACACAACAATACTCTCGCAAGCTGATGCGGAAATGTCATTCTTGACATCGAAATTCTTGCATTTGAAATTCGTTTAACTTCATCTGAAAGCCCCCAAGAACCTCCTATTATGAAAGCCAATTCACTTTTCCCATCAAGACCAGCTGTCTGAATTTTATCAGCAAGCTGTTCTGAACTTATCAGCGTTCCTTCTATACACATTGAGAAAATCATAGCTCCCTTTGGAATTTTCGCAATAATTCTTTCGCCCTCTTTTTTAATCGTGTTGTCTATATCAGACTGCGAGGGTTTATCCGGTAGCTTTTCTTCATTTACTTCAACTATATTGAACTTACAAAATGCACCGAGTCTTTTAGTATATTCTGCACAAGCATCTTTAAAATATTTTTCCTTTAGATTTCCGACACAAATTAAAGTAACATTCATCATAAAATCACCAACTAAAATATCATCGAACCGCTTGTATTTTCCTTTGGTGCAACAGTAAGAATAAAATCCTTTTTCTCAACCATTCCCGCAAGATTTAATGCACTTTTTGAAGTTACATAGGCAAGTTCCGGAAAATTATTTTGCTCACTAAGATGTGCAAGAATTATTCTTGTAGTTCCTTTTTCTACAAAATTCGCCAATTCAGCAGAACAAGTATCATTTGATAGATGTCCGGAATCTGACAAAACTCGCCTTTTTAATAAATATGGATAAGGTCCGTTTTGGAGCATATTTACATCATGGTTTGATTCTATCACGACTGTATCACAACCCGAAACTGCATTACGAACCTCATCTGAAATATATCCGAGGTCTGTGGCTATAGCAACGCTTCTTTTATCTGCGGTGTTTATAACATAGCCACAGCTTTCCCGACAATCATGTGATGTCGAAAAAGATTTAATCTCCATACCCGCAACTTCGTTGCCATAAGGAGAAATTATCTCATAATCGTATTTGCCATTCAGTTCTCCCATGTCTTCAAGAGCCGAAAGTGTCCCCTGTGTTGCATAAACCTTTATATTATGCCTTGAGGCAAGCACTCTTATTCCCTTTATATGATCCGTATGTTCATGCGTTACAAAAATAGCCTTGACAGCCGTAATGTCAAGACCATTGGTTTTAAGGGCATTCTCAAGCTGTTTGGCACTTCGCCCTGCATCAACAAGAATCCCCTCTTTTTCATTTCCTATATAATAGCTATTACCGCTACTTCCACTAAAAAGCGGACATAATCGAGCCAATTCAAGCCCTCCATTAAATAAAACTTATGCTGTTGCCGATTGAGAACCAGGTTCATTGGTATTTATGCGTTTAATATCAGCGCCAAGACTTCTGAACTTCTCTACAACATCTTCATAGCCACGTTCAATATATTTAATATCTTCAATATAAGATGTACCGTTAGCTGTAAGTGCAGCAATAATCATAGCGGCGCCTGCTCTAAGGTCTGTTGATTTAAGCGGAGAAGCATTAAGTTCAGAAACCCCCTCAATAATAGCAGACTTGTCGTTTACGGATATTTTAGCACCCATTCGCCTAAGTTCATCAACATATTTAAAGCGGTTATCCCATACGCTTTCTCTTACTATGCTTGTACCCTTAGCTTTGATAAGTACAGCTGCCATCTGTGGTTGCATATCTGTCGGAAAGCCAGGATGTGGCATGGTGATAATATTACAATGATTAAGCTCACCTGTGCGTTTTACTCTTACCGCATCGTCATATTCTTCTACTTCTACGCCCATTTCTCTGAGCTTTGCGGTAATAGATTCAAGGTGCTTTGTAATAACATTTTTAATTAGAACATCTCCACCTGTTGCAGCAGCGGCAGCCATATATGTGCCTGCTTCAATCTGATCAGGAATAATAGAATATGTAGAACCAGAAAGAGATTTTACACCTGAAATCTTGATAACATCTGTGCCTGCTCCTCTAACATCTGCACCCATAGAATTAAGGAAGTTTGCAAGGTCAACTATATGTGGCTCTTTTGCAGCATTTTCTATTACCGTCTTGCCCTCTGCCTTAACAGCAGCAAGCATTACATTCATAGTAGCTCCAACAGAAACAACGTCCATATATACATGATTGCCAACAAGTTTATCGGCTTTTACACAAATCATTCCGCCGTTTGTTATGCTGTAATTAGCGCCAAGAGCCTCAAAACCTTTAAGATGAAGGTCTATTGGACGAACGCCAAAATCGCAGCCGCCCGGCATCGCAACTTCAGCACTATTGAATTTTCCGAGTAATGCACCAAGAAGATAGTATGATGCTCTCATATGGCGTACAAGCTCATATGGTGCAACAGGATTTCTAATTCCTCTTGGGTCTATTTCTAAAGTAGATTTATTTATTCTTTTAATATTTGCTCCCATTGATTCAAGAATACTTGCCATAATTGATACATCGGCAATATTAGGAACATTTTCTATTCTGCATATTCCATCAGAGAGAACAACGGCAGGGATAATCGCAACAGCGGCATTTTTTGCACCGCTGATAGAAACCTCGCCATTAAGTTTATTTCCGCCTGTAATAACAAATTTCTCCAAGCTAAAACACTCCCAAAAGTATCTGGGCTAAAGAACCCGACCTTACATAATATTTAAGAAAGCTGTTTAATGAAAACAGCGTTGTTATTTAATTTAATAAAGGTTTATTTTTATACCCTTATACATTTTAATAAGCCTTTTCAAAGGCCTGAGCAAAACTTTATAAATTTCTGTCATACATAAAAAGACGATGATGAGTCAGAATAATTTATCCAACTATCTGAACGGCTATGATTTTCCGTCAGTACGATTAAAAACTTGCATATAATATACACCGCCTCTTATTGATAATAATACAAACGAGCGAACTTGTCAATGTTTACAAGACCTTTAAAATTTATTGTTACATACCGTCATTAAAATCTGCATTTTTAAAAAATAAATTGTAAAAAACGCAAAAAAGTACCGCAGAAAATAGCTTTTAAATACTAAAAAGTTTTTCTGCGGTACAATAAAAACCTATTTATTTTTTACAATTTGACAATATATTTTTCCATATAGGAAAAATATTCTGTTATTCTGCTTTATAAAATTCAAGAATTCCACGATATGTCATATATACATCAAGTTTTGAAACGACTTCAAATGGTGCGTGCATAGAAAGAACTGGAACACCTAAATCAACTACATCAACATTAAGATTAGCAACAAACTTTGCGATTGTTCCACCGCCGCCGCCGTCCACCTTACCAAGCTCTCCTGCCTGCCAAAGAACGCCTGCACCGTCAAAAATTGCACGAACCTTTGCCATATATTCAGCGGTAGCTTCACTTGTACCGCTCTTGCCACCACTGCCTGTATACTTTGTTATAACTGTACCATTGTTGATATAGCAAGAATTATTTACTTCGTATGCAGAAGCATAGGTTGGGTCGAATGCTGCATTAACATCAGCAGAAAGGCAGGTACTCTTCGCAAGAACATGTCTTAATTCAACGCTTTCAGCTTTTGCAAGATCTGCAATAAAGTCATACATATAAAGCGACTTCATACCAGTATTGCCATCACTTCCGATTTCTTCTTTGTCAGTAAGAACTGTAATACAAGTCTGTTCAGGAAGTTCAACATCAATAGCAGCCATAAGTGCAGGATATGCACAAACTCTGTCGTCATGTCCGTAGCTACCTATCATACTTCTATCAAAACCAAGGTCCTTTGCCTTAAATGCCGGAACTGCTTCAAGGTCAGCAGAGAGGAAATCTGTTTCCGTAATTCCATACTTTTCGTTGAGGATATTAAGAACATTGAGCTTAACTTGCTCACTCTCAGGATCATTGTTAAACGGTCTGCTTGCTACGAGAATATTCAAATCTTCGCCTGTAAATGCCTTAACCATTGTTTTTTGCATCTGCTCTACTGCAAGATGTGGAAGAAGGTCTGTAACGCAGAAGCAAGGGTCGCCTTCATCTTCACCGATATTAACTGTAACTGTTGAGCCGTCTTTGAGAGCAACTACACCATGAAGTGAAAGTGGAATAGCTGTCCACTGATACTTCTTAATCCCTCCATAGTAATGTGTCTTAAAGAGAGCCATATTACTAGTTTCATAAAGTGGGTTTGGCTTGAGGTCAAGTCTTGGTGAATCTATATGTGCTATACCAAGATGAACGCCGTTTTTTACGCCGTTTTTACCGATAACTGCAAGCATAATTGCCTTATTTCTGTTATTGACATAAACCTTATCGCCAGCCTTATATTCTGTGTCAACAGAATATTCAGTAAAGCCGTTTTCCTTAGCAATCTGAATAGCATAAGCTACAGCCTCACGCTCTGTTTTAGCTTTATTGAGGAAGTCCTTATATTCCTCGCAGAAATCATCTGCTTGAGCGACTTCCTTAGCACTTACACGCTTAGAGCCGTTTTCCTTGTTCATCATAAGCTTTTCTTTCAAAAGCTTTGCCTGAGATTTTTCTTCATTTGCCATATTATATCTTCCTTTCTATGATTTACCTCTGATATTTTATAACGAAATTTTTTGCTTATTTGCTAAAATATAGTTCGGCATATTTATCACGATTATTTTTTACACGCTTGAGATATTCATTCGTTTCACCAAACGGAGTTGAATCAAGTGTTTTCCCGTCTGCGGAATATTGGCTCATAGTCAGCCATTCATCGACATTTCCCAAACCTGCATTATACGCACAAATTGCCGTATCGAGGTCGTTATTATATCTTTCGAGAAGAACCGAAAGACATAGCGTACCATACTTAATGTTTATCTTTGGGTCAAAAAGTAAATCTGCATTGCTCGAATCGTAGTCATCATTTGCATAATAGGTATGAAGCCATTCAAATGTTGGCTGAGTAAGCTGCATAAGTCCACGAGCGTCAGCTGCTGAAACCGCATCCGGATTAAAATTGCTTTCTGTTTTTATAACTCCATAGATAAGCTCTTTAGGGATATTATATTCAGCCGAAGCTGCAGAAACCTCTTCTTCATATTTTAATGGATACGATGAGTTGATATATGTATCATATGCAAATTTCACACCTATTATTATTGCTACAAAAACCAACGCAAAAAGAATGATTGTCAGCGTTATTTTTAGTGCCTTATTCACCTGCCACTACCTTTCTTATGTGTGAAACCACCATCTTTAACAATTTTAACGAAAGCTTCTGCATCACTAATAAGATCATTTATGCTCTGCTCTCCATTAAGAATATAGTCTGAATGTTCCCGAAAATATTCCTCACTAAGCTGTACTTTCATACGAGAAAGAGCCTGCTCTCTGCTTATGCTGTCACGAGATATTATTCTTTGAAGACGACATTCCTGCGAGGCTATAACTGAAACTATTATATCACAAAGCTTATCGCTGCCGCTTTCAAAAAGCTGTGGTGCGTCAAAGACAACTATCTCACAGCCATTCGCAAAATATTCAGCAATTCTTTGCTTTGTGAGCTCAACTATATGTGGATGGGTAATTTCGTTGAGAAGTTTTGTATTTTCTTTAGAAGAAAATGCTTTTTCGGCAAGCTTTTTTCTATTAAGCGAGCCATCTTTATTTATTATATCACAGCCAAAAGCGTTTGTCAGCATTTTTAGGCAATCTGTTTTTGGTTCGACAACCTCTCTTGCTATTTTATCCGCGTCTATTATTCCGCATCCACACTTTTTCATAGCGTCAGAAACTGTGCTTTTTCCTGCGCCTGTTTGCCCGGTAAGACCTATTACAATTTTTTTCATATAAATCAGAACCTATGAATATCATTTTGATTATTATTTGCCTGTGTATTTTGGGGATTTATATCATTTTGTTGAGGATTATCATATCCTGTGTAGTATTCATCATTTGAATATGGATTATAAGCATTTCTATTTGAATCATATCCATTATCAGGCATAGCATTTATATAATTCTTGTTATTTTGTCTCTTCTTAATAAGATTAAGCAAAGTTATAATTGAGAAAGCCAGCAGTATAATACCAATTATAATCCAAACCCATTTTATAGACGGACTATCGTTTTCGATTTTATATGAGACAATATATTGCTGCGCCTTTTCAACAGAATTTACTCCAATATCAGCATCTACAACTGAGTTAAAAAATACATTTTTTTCTTCAGTTGTAAGTAACGATATTCTACCGTTTATTTCTAAGTTAAGTTTTCCATCATATGAATCAATATATGTATCCAGCATATTTTTTTGATTTACATCACTCGTAGCAAAAATAATAAACATTCCATTTTCCATAGGAATAAGATAATAATATTTTTTAGAGTTTTTTTCGTACATAAAAGCTCCAACTGTATCAGTAATTGTTGCATCAACTAATTTATTACTTTCAATTTCATTAACTGTTGCTGTATTTAAATTTAGTGGAGTGCTATTATGGAGTATAATTTCATTTGTTGCCGACCAAAGACAAAATATTGCCATTAAGGCAGAAAGTATTACCATAACGACATTTCTTAGTAAGTTTATATTTCCTATTCTTAATCCTTTCATATTTTACCCCTTAAAATTTATTTTTATATATATTGCATACCCTTCATTGCAATATATATAACTCAATAATTCTCCATATATCACATTTTTCTAAAACTATTTTACTTTTATACATCTATAACATTAAATGCTGCCGCTCTCAAAATTCTATTATATACGGCAAGACCTATACCTTCTGCTCTCGGGCAATGTGCATAAACACGAGTATAGCCGTCTTCATCTGCTTCTCTAAGACAGGTAAAAAGTCTATGCGCATGAGTTGCCTCATCATCTTTTTTCCCTAAAACAATATAATTTTTGAAACTATCCTTTTCTTCTTCATAGCAAAGCACAGCTGTTTTATCATCGGAATTTGCTTTTATATATTCGCAAAATCCCTGTTCTGAACCTCTAAGCAAGATGACTTCTGCCTTTGGAGAATAATGCTTATATTTCATTCCGGGACTTGAAGCTTTCATTCCCTTTCCAAGCGATTTCAAAACTGCTGGGTGAACCTTTACTTCTCCGATTTCTGCTCTAAGTTGCTCAAGAGTTACTCCGCCCGGACGAAGTAGTGTAGGAACATCTTCAGCAAGAGTTATAACTGTAGATTCAACTCCAACTTCACAATCTCCACCATCAACGATTGCATCTATTCTACCGTCCATATCTGCCAAAACATGGCGAACTGTTGTTGGGCTTGGACTTCCTGAAAGATTTGCACTTGGAGCAGCTATAGGTGATGATTTTGCGATAAGCTCGTGTGCAACGGGGTGTGAAGGGAAGCGTATTGCGACAGTTGAAAGCCCTGCACTTACCTCATCAGGTATAATATCTGATTTAGGTAAAACTATTGTAAGTGGACCCGGCCAAAATTTTTCAGCAAGCTTTTTTGCTTTATCGGGAAATTCCGAAACAAGCATATCAATTTGCTTAATATCTGAAATATGAACTATAAGTGGATTATCCATTGGTCTGCCCTTTGCCTTAAATATCTTTGCAACTGCTTCTCCGTTTAAGGCGTCCGCGGCAAGTCCATAGACAGTTTCTGTTGGCATAGCAACTATACCGCCATTTTTTATAATATCGGCAGCTATATCAATCTCATTTTTATTTAGCAAAAGTGTTTTCATTATCTCACTCCATTTTAATATAAAAATAGTGATAAACTAAATTATAGTCTACCACTATTTGACATATTATTCAATATTCTTATAAAATTATTCTAAAATTTACTTATATCCTTCTTTTCGATATTTTCCTGTGTGAAATCAAATGAATCATATTTATAGTCATCATAGGTTGGTATACTTTTTTCAAGTCTTGGTTTAATATATTCTTCTCCATATATAGTTCTGCGGTCTTCTTCTATATTAAAATCTACAGAGTCTTTAGTATACTCATTATAATATTCAATATCTTTAGCGTTATCGGGATTTATTTCTTCATATTTCTTAAACTCATCACCATGCTGAACTAAATCAACCTCTGGCATATATGGCTTTATTTTTCCTCTTGAAACACCTATACAATATATAGCATTTTTTATAGGTTTTTTCAGAAATAGAATTGATAAAACAAGCATAAATAAACCGCCGACTACTGTTGCAATAACAACGCCTTCATCAGAATATTCTTTATATATTGAAGCATCTACAACCTGATTTAGGGACGCCTTATTAAATCCGGTACGAATTCCCATATTTAAAAGCGTATTATCAGATAATGTTTTAGCAGAGATAGTTCTTCTGTCTGCTTCAGCCATTGCTTTCACATAACCTATAAAGTATTTTCTACTCTGTTGACCTTTTAGGACTTTTGCAAATTCTATATCACATTCACTGTCAACTTCCGTTCTAAATGTAAGAATCCTATTATTATCCGTTTTAACAAGATAATAATTAAGTTCTTTTTCCCCAACACTAATCGTTCCAAAAATAAAAGAAGCGCTTTCAATTTTTCCATAAACCATTTCGCCATTTTTTAGGTTTTCATAATCTGAAAATCCTATTTTTCTGCCTTCGTGTTCATCTTTTAAAATCCATTGTCCTGCAAAATACAGTTGATAAACAAATAAACAAAATGCTGCTACTCCAAGAATTATTCTGATACTTGTCCAAAATCCACCTTTGACTTCGCTTCTAAACAATATAAATCCTCCTATAATTATTCTGAATTTTTTAGTTGTTCCGTTCTATCTGCTGTAATAAGTGCGTCTATAATTTCATCAATGTTTCCATTAAGAATATCGTCAATTTTATAAAGCGTTAATCCTATTCTGTGGTCGGTAACTCTTCCCTGCGGATAATTATAGGTTCGGATCCTTTCGCTTCTATCTCCTGTTCCAACCTGTGAACGTCTTTCCTGTGCAACTTCATTATGCTGTTTTTCCTGTTCGATTTTAAGCAATCTTGATTTCAGAACTTTAAGAGCCTTATCCTTATTTTTAAATTGACTTCTCTCGTCCTGACATTCTACAACCATACCTGTTGGAATATGAGTAATTCTTATTGCTGAGGAGGTTTTATTGATATGCTGACCGCCTGCACCACTCGAACGGAAAGTGTCAATCTGCAAATCATTTGGGTTTATATCAACCTCGACATCATCAGCCTCCGGCAAAACTGCAACCGTAACTGTTGAAGTATGAACTCTGCCCTGCGTTTCTGTTTCAGGAACACGCTGAACTCTATGCACTCCGCTCTCATACTTCAATCTTGAATAAGCGCCGTCACCAGTAATCATAAAGCTGATTTCTTTATATCCGCCAAGTTCTGTTTCGTTGGCATTTATTATTTCAGTTTTATAACCTCTTTTAACAGCATACATACTGTACATACGATAAAGTACGCCTGCAAAAAGCGCTGCTTCCTCTCCGCCTGCACCGCCTCGAATTTCAACAATAACATTGCGGTCATCGTTCGGGTCTTTTGGCAGAAGTAAAATTTTCAATTCCTCTGAAAGACTTTCTATGCGTTCTCTTGCGTCATTAAGTTCCTCAGAAACCATATCTCGAAAATCCTTATCCAAGCCACCGCCTGAAAGCAATTCCAAAGCCTCTTTTTCGTCCTCTTGTGCTTTCTTATATTCTCTATATTTAAGAACTATAGGTTCAAGAGAACTATATTCTTTCATAATATTCCTATAAAGCTCTGTATCATTGATTACAGACGGCTCACAAATTTTTCTTGCAAGCTCCTGATAACGCAAATCGAGAGCGTTTATTTTTTCAAACATATCAAAAAAACCTCCGTTAAATTAAGCGTCTTCTCTTATAATTTTTTTAATATTTTTTTCCGCTTTAACACGAGGGAGCATAATCTCATGCCCGCACTGCTCGCATTTAATTTTGAAATCCATACCAACTCTTAACACATGAAAACGTTTATTTCCACATGGGTGTGGCTTTTTCATTTCAAGAATATCGCCTACACGAACGTCCATATTCGTCCTCCTAAAATCGACTTGAATCCTAAAATAAATTATGATATAATTATTTTTAGTGTGCATTAATATGCACACTTTATATATGCCCGTAGCTCAGTTGGATAGAGCGACAGACTCCGACTCTGTAGGCCGCAGGTTCAATTCCTGTCGGGCATACCAATATATTTTAGGTAAGGTTTGCTCAGTGTCCCTTTGGAACTCTCTCGAGCATACCTTTTTCTTTTGTGCGGTCTGCTCTAAATAAGCCTATGAAAATTATCATCATTATTATAGCTGCTCCCCATATAGCTTTACCGAGGATAAGTCTGCTAAGTACAGTTCCTACTGCTGCACCTGCAATAAACATAGAAAGCATAAATATATGAAGGAAAAAACGAGATTTAGCTTTCTTGTCTTTTTTCTTCAACCATTTTATAAGATGTACGCCTGTTTGTCTTAAATGGTTTGTACAGAAGGTTGTTGCCATAGGTACACCCTCAGCTTGTCTGAATGTATTATATTGCATAGAGCATATGAAATTTATCGCAACCTGCGAAATTTGAAATGGTGCCGATTCGGGAACAAACCCAAGAGCTATCAAGACTAAAACCTCAAAACCTATTAAACATGTATCCCAACGCAGAAAGTTTATTTTCTTTATTTTCTTTGGCAGAATTTCAGAAATTATTGCTCCAAGAAAATATGCCGAAATAGGAATCAAAAGATATGCCGCTTCAAGCCAATTTGCATCTCCAAGCGCAATACCCATAAGAACCATATTACCGGTCTGTGCGTTACAGAAAACATTTCCTCTTATAGTATATGTAAACGCACCCATAAAACCGCCGCTCATCATAAGCAGTAAAAATACCCATTTCTTTTCACACTCAAGAAAAAGTTCTTTTTCATCTTTGATAAGCTTTTTTTCGCCCTCTTTGATTATCTCCTCTTCTTTTTTAATAAACTGTTTTTCTTCATTTAATAATTTCTTTTCTTCTTCTAATAATTTTTCTTTGCGTTTCAACTTTATCAGCTCCCCTTAGTATTGCTCACTGATTGGTGAAAGTTCGCCCTTTTCAAAAGCTTCTATATATTTAAGAGATTTTCCGCAGCCTTTAACAACGCAAAGCGATGATTCGTCTGCAACTCTTACTTTTATTTTGGTTACAGCATTTATGATTTCTGCCATACCTCTTAGCTGTGCTGTACCGCCTGTAAGGATAATTCCATCAGAAGATATATCTCCCATAAGCTCAGGTGGAGTTTCTTCTAATACATCTTGTATCTGATAGACAATCTCTGTGACAATATCAACTAATATATCAGAAATTTCATATGAACTTATATCCGTCTGCATAGGCATACCTGTAACACAATTTCTGCCCTTTAGCCTGAATATTTTATTCTCTCCTATATTTCCGACACAGCCAACAGCTATTTTTGCATTCTCAGCAGTACGCTTACCAATGAGAAGATTATATTTTTTCTTAACATATTTTATAATTTCATCATCTATTGCATTACCTGCTTTTTTAATACTTCGTGAAACTGAAATTCCACCTAATGAAAGAACGGCTATATCTGTTGTTCCTCCACCAATATCGACAACCATTGAGCCATGCGGACTTGTAATATCAACTCCTGCTCCCATAGCTGCTGCAACAGGTTCTTCAACAAGACAAACCCTTCTTATTCCTGCACTGCTTATAGCATTTACTACAGCTCTTTTTTCAACTTCTGTTATATCGCTTGGAACACAGGCTACAACCTTTGGCATACCTATTCTTCCAATAGAAATGCCCGAAAGCATAATCTTAACCATATTTTCCACAAGAGAAAAATCCGTTATAACTCCGCCACTTAATGGATACATAGCCGACATACGCTCTGATGTCCTTCCAAGCATTTCATAGGCTTTTTGTCCCACGGCAATTATATTATCTGTCATAAGGTCAACAGTTATAACCGACGGTTCATCAACCACAACACCCTTATCAGGCAAAAAAATTCTTGTTTTTGATGTTCCGAGGTCTATTGCTATATCAACTCCCATAAAGGACTCCTTTCTGATGGCAAACCATCGTTCATATAATTAATGTAAATTCTAAAAATTAAAAGTTTCGCCCAAGCCCTTTCAAAGGCTTGCAGTTTCCAAAGGCGGTCACCTACGACAGAGCCTTTGGTCACTCTCCTCAAAGAACAAATTTTTTAATTATCTTAGGGAAATTTATTAATTTATCAGTAGTTTCTTTACTTAAATGGATTTCGATTTAAGCTAAATTCAGCTACAATTTTCCTTCAAAATCACTTTTTGTTTCTGAAAGAAACACTCTCAAGCCTGAATAGCGTTTTGTTCTTTTATTATTATTTACCATTGTTTCTATTGTTGACTGTGTACCTACTAGAATAAGCAGTTTTTTTGCACGAGTCACTCCGGTGTATAGCAAATTCCTGTAATAAAGCTGAGGTGCTCCTCTGAACATTGGCATAATGACAGCTTCAAATTCATTTCCCTGACTCTTATGCACTGTCGTTGCATAAGCAAGCTCCAAATCTCTGACGCTTTCCCTATCATATTCAACAAGCTTATCATCAAATTTAACGCTTGCTGTTCCGGCCTTGCTATTTACCCTTACAACAGTACCAATATCCCCGTTGAAAACACCTTCTCCGTCATCGTCATCTCCACGAGTCCAGATAAGGTCATAGTTATTTCTAATCTGCATAACCTTATCGCCATATCTCAAAGAATATGTTCCAATGTTCAAATCAAGATTCGTACCAATTGGTGGATTAAGTACCTCCTGCAATTTTTTATTCAACTCAATCACACCAAGCAATCCTTTTCTGCCTGGACAAAGCACTTGAATATCTGTCATTGCAGAGTAGCCATAACTTTTCGGAAGTCTATCCTTGCACAAGCCGATAATTGTTTCTGTAATCTTATCCGCTGATGAACAGGGCAAGAAAAAGAAATCCTTATCATGTGTACTAAGGTCTGGCATTTCGCCTTTTACGATTTTATGTGCATTTGTAACAATAAGACTTTTCATAGACTGACGGAAAATCTCTGTCAAAGCTACAACCGGAACAGCACCCGAAGCTATCAAATCTCCAAGAACATTTCCTGCCCCCACGCTTGGAAGCTGGTCGCTATCACCAACCATAATAAGTCGGCAGCCCATAGGCAAGGCACGAAGTACACTTTCAAAAAGCTTTGAATCCACCATAGAAAGTTCATCAAGTACAAGTGCATCACAATCAAGCATATTTCTCTCATCACGCTTGAAGTATGGTTTATCGTGCTTATCCCATTCAACCTCTAATAATCTGTGTATGGTTTTGGCCTCACAGCCCGTGAGTTCTGACATTCTGTGTGCGGCTCTTCCAGTGGGAGCGGCACATTGAACTTTTATACCATTATCCTTTAATAAGCTGATAATTGCATTAAGGGTTGTTGTTTTACCCGTTCCGGGTCCACCTGTTAATATGAGAAGTCCGCCCGAAATAGCCTCTAAAATAGCTTTTCTTTGAAGTTCGGCATATTTTATGCCCTGCTGTTTTTCAAAATTTTCAAGAGCAGATTCTATGCCAACAATTCTCTGAGGCGGAAATTGTTTCATAAGCTTTATTCGTCCTGCGGAATAGGTTTCACTCTTATAAAAATCTGGCAAAAAGATAAACTCTTTTCCTTCAAGAGTATCCTCAATAAGACTTTTGTCTATAATCATATTTTCGAGTATCTCGGAAATTCGCTTAGGCTCTGTTTTGAGAAATTTCGCACAAACCTCAATCAGCTTTTCCTTTGGCAGACAAGTATGTCCGTTATTGGAATTATATGTGTTTATATATATTATTCCTGCTCTTAGTCTGAACTCATCGTCCTGTGCCATATCCATAGATGCGGCGATTCTGTCTGCGTGTTCAAATGATACGCCGATTTCATCACAGCAAAGAACATAAGGATTTGATTCTATTGTTTCAATAGACCTTGCTCCAAGCTCTCTCCAAATCTTAACGCTGATTTCAGGAGGAACATTATACTTATCAAGAAAAGCTATAACCTCTCTCATACCAAAAATCTTTTTAAGCTCATTGCTTATTGACATAGCCTTTTCACGAGATATGCCTTTGATTTCGGTCATTCTAAGCGGTTCTTTTTCTATAACCTCAAGAGTGTTTTCGCCAAATGTTTCAACCAATCTTCTCGCAGTTGCCGGACCTACTCCCTTTACCGATCTTGACGAAAGATATTTCAAAATAGCTGTTGAACCTATCGGCATTGTTCTTGTGCAAGAAACTACAGCAAATTGTTCGCCATAGCTTTTATGCGTTTGCCAATGTCCTTGAACTACAATTTCTTCACCAACAGACACCTCTGGCATTATTCCGACAGCAGTAGTTTCACCGTCCTCACAAGAAAGATTGAGAACAGTATATCCG
Organism: Pseudoruminococcus sp.; assembly: GCF_047012705.1. Taxonomy (NCBI): domain Bacteria; kingdom Bacillati; phylum Bacillota; class Clostridia; order Eubacteriales; family Acutalibacteraceae; genus Pseudoruminococcus; species Pseudoruminococcus sp. Next base: position 28,082 of record NZ_JBKXNW010000001.1, read on the forward strand.
TTTGATTCATTACGATAAATTATAGATTCTACCGAGCCTTTAAGCTCTAACAATTCATCGTTCATTTATTAAGTTCCTTTCTCAATTTAGTGAGCATAACTCATAATAAGTTAAAGAAGCTTGTCAACATTATTAAAGTAATTACCAATGAACTACTAATACAGCGGACTCTGTCAGCCTTGCGTATTAAAGCGTTTCATAAGCTCTCTATATGTCATTTCATAGCCACGATTTTGAGAATCATAGCTTTGATTTTTAGCATTTCCATTTGTAATAAGTGAAACAACATAATCAAGCATTGCAGGATTTTTAACAAGAATAGGTCCTGTAAGATATGTTCCGAGAATATTATTTATTCGTATACCATCGGATTTATCATTGCGATTATTGCCTATTCCATAAACTACATTAAATAAGGGAGTGAAGTTTCCCTTAATAAATCCGCATTTATTAACAAACCCTACAAGTGGCTTTTCTATAAAATCCGCCTTGAAGATTACATCGCCTGTAATTCTTGTATCGTTCTTAATGAGTTCTGTATCATTCGGATTAGCTGAAATATATTTTTTATAGCTTTCTCCGCCCTGATATGTGTAAAAATCAGCAAATGAAAGAGCTTCAAAAGTATCTCCATTCCTATCACAGATACTTTTGCCGAGCATTTCAAGAGAATTTCCTGTAAATAATGCTGTACCATTGTTTTCGATGTAAATTTTTAATTCGTCCTTATGAGAAATAATGTCAGCAAGTGCAACCTTTTGATTTCTTTCTGTACCTGCTCCGCAATATACGAAATTATAATCCGCAATATTAAAACTATCGTCTACGCTTACCTTATCAAGCTGAACCTCAATTCCGGCGTCCTCAAGGTATCTGCATAGAACGGCAATATTTCCATATTCGCCATATAAATTCATTAAATCATGATATAGATGTAAGACTTTAATAATCATAATTTTTCCTCCTTAACAAGACTAAGGAATTTTCCCTTATCTGAGAAACAGGTTATTACATAAAGCTTTCTGTCACTGCTTGTCTTTAGATATTCAGCGGCTTCTCCAATATCGCTGAAAGCTTTAATCTTGCTTTCTTCAATGCCTGTAAACGAAAAGCGTGTTTGTAAATCGGCTGAATAAAGTCCCGCAAGGACAATTTCTCCGACATTCTTACTTGCAAGAAGCTCAAAATCAATATCCCACAGCCAAGAAACATCACTTGTAAAATACTTTCTGCTGATAGCGTCAACTATGATAAGTATATCACAGCCTTGCTTATCATTAGCGGCAAGTGTAAGCGATTGGTCATAAGAAACGGAATTTTCGTGCTTTGAGGTAAGCAATGTTCCGTAACGCTTATCAAGGCTGAACTCTATAACTCGTCCATTTTTAAGAACATAATTATTTATGCTCTTGCAAATAGTTGCATCATCAATTCCGACAATAGAGCAAACAGAATATGCTGCAAGAATATTATAAACATTATAAAGGCTCTTTAATGCAAGCTTTATTGTTGATTTATCATTTATAATTATCTCACCTTTATCAAGGTCTGCGGCGGTAACAGAAAACTGTGTATTATTTCTTTTAAGTCCGCAATTAGGGCAAGAATATTTTCCGATATGATTATAATGATAGTATTCATAAGAAAGACGCTTTTTGCAGTGTGGACAGAAAATTCCGTCATTATATACGCTGTTATTTTTTTCGTGCGAAACGGAAATCTTATCCGCACCAAAGTATATAACATCATCTTTTCCATAACCAAAGCAAGATACAAGCGGGTCATCAGCATTAAGAATAAGCTGTGTTCCATCGTGTATGCTGTTTTTCAAGCAATCATAAACCCACTCTGGGTGGCCGTTTCTTGTAAGCTGGTCACGATACAAGTTTGTAATAACATAATGTGTAGGTGTAAAATATTTAAATGTATACTGTGCAAAGCGTTCGTCACTCTCGATTAAAAGAATATCGCTCTTAACCTTACCACCCATTGTAGAATTACATAGAATAAAAGTTGTTACACCCTCAATTTGATTAGAACCTTCTTTATTATATGCGACAGTTTTTCCGCCCTCTTGCAAAATATGTGCTATCATTTCAACGGTCGAGGTTTTACCGTTACTGCCCGTTACCGCAATGATATATTCAGGCATTTTAATCTTCTTAAGAATATTACGGTCAAGCTTTAAAGCATATTTGCCAGGAAGACTGCTTCCCTTTCCAATCAATTTACCTATAAAATGCAGTAGTTTACAAACAAGAATTACAAAGAAAACACGCATTATCTCACCCTCATTTTTTTATTTGAACTTCATCTGTAAAAGCGGTTTATTCTATATTATACCATAATTCGATTTAAATTGGTATATAAAAAAGAATTTCCTTTGGCTACATAATTAAAATTGGCAAAGCAGGTTGTATGTAAACTAAATGTAACATAATTTGTTACATTTATGTGGTTGAAATAAATTCCATAAAATATTAAAATATTATCAAGGAGGTATGATAAATATGAAAAATCAAAAAATTAATATCAGTGAAAATCTTGTTAACCTAAGAAAAATAAACAAACTTTCCATTGAAGATGTTGCGGATAAAATTGGAGTTTCGAGGCAAGCAATCTCCCGTTGGGAAAGCGGCGAATCTGTTCCAGACATTATAAATTGTGATGCTTTGGCTGAATTTTATAACGTTTCTTTAGACGACCTCCTTCATTATTCGCAAAAGGAATCCGGACTTCCTATAGCTCCTAAAGGTAAGCATATATTTGGCACTACAGTTATTGGCGAAAGAGGTCAAGTAGTCATACCAAAGCCCGCAAGAGAAACTATGAATCTTAAAGCAGGAGATGTACTTTTAGTTTTAGGTGATGAAAATCAGGGAACAAAAGGAATTGCATTTGTTCCTGCGGATAATTTTATGAATCAGGTAAAAGAAATTATGGATTCTTTCCATTATAAAACAAAATAATAAGGAGGACAATTAAAATGGATGTAAGTACAGAACCCAAGAAAAAGGTCAAAAAGAAAAGAAAGGCATTAAAAATTACGCTTTTAATAGTGCTTGGCGTAATAATCATCATATCCGTACTGTTTTCAATTTATTTCTATAAATGTACACATTATTGGCAGGCGGATATGCAAAAAACTCTCGACGCAGGCTTTGAAACAAAGCAAGTTACTCTTTCGGACGGTTCAGTAATAAATTATGCTGAAGGTCCTGACAACGGAGATGCACTTTTACTTATTCATGGACAAACTTGTGCATGGGATGACTACACTCGTGTTCTTCCAAAGCTTAGTGAAAATTGGCATGTTTATGCAGTTGACTGCTACGGTCACGGAGATTCTTCACACAACCCTAAAAAATATTACCTTAAAGAAAATGGCGATGACTTAATCTGGTTTATAAACAATGTAATTAAAGAAAATACTGTTGTTTCGGGACATTCTTCAGGAGGACTCATTGCCTCATATGTTGCAGCATATGGAGGAGATAAGGTTATAGGCTCTGTCTTAGAGGACCCCCCAGTATTTTCAACAGAAAAAGGTTATTTTGAAAAATCCTTTGCTTATCTTGATACATATAAAAATATTCATGAATATTTGCAAAGTGATAAATCCGAGTGTTGGGAAGCTTACTATATGCGTCATTGTTTGTGGGGACAGCTCTATATGTCAAGCTCTATGGATAGTCTGGCAGATTATGCACAAAAATATCATGAACAGCACCCAAACGAAAGTGTTCAGTTCTTCTTTATGCCAGAAGATATAAACTTTATGTTTATGAATATGAACAGATATGACTTGCAATTCGGTGAGAATTTTTATGATTATAGTTGGCAAAGCGGTATATCACACGAAAAAATGATGTCTGATATAAAGGTTCCGACAATATTTATTCATGCAAAAGACAGTTATACTGACGATGGTATCCTTCTTGCCGCAAGCTCAGACGAACAAGCAAGAAAAGCTGTAAGTCTTATCGAAAATTGCGAATTAGTTGAGCTTGAAAGCAGCCACGATATACACAGATTTAATCCTGATACATTTATAAATGCTGTCAATAAACTTGCTAAAAAATAAAATTATTGACAAACACTTAATTAGGTGTTATATTAAATTTACAACTTAACAAATTACCAACTTATCAAGAGCGACTGAGGGAACAGGCCCTGTGAAGTCCGGCAACCTGCTTAATTGTAAGGTGCCAAATCCTGCGGTAAAGCCGAAAGATGAGTAGCATAAACTTAGCCGTTCGGTTTTCTGCCGAGCGGCTTTTTAAATGATTAAATCAAAGGCAGTTAAGAATTTTTCTCAAAAGGAGCTATAAATTATGGCAAAACATTTTTTCACATCTGAATCGGTAACAGAAGGACATCCTGACAAGCTCTGCGACCAAATTTCTGACGCAGTTCTCGATGCAATCATCGAGCAAGACCCTGATGCTCATGTTGCTTGTGAGGTTACTGCAACAACAGGTATGGTTCATGTTATGGGTGAAATATCTACAAGTTGCTATGTTGATATAAACCAAATTGCAAGAAATGTTATAAACGAAATCGGTTATGACAATGCACAAAGTGGATTTAACGGAAATACCTGTGCAGTTCTTGCTTCTATAGATTCCCAATCTCCTGATATTGCACAAGGCGTAAATATTTCTTATGAAGTTCGTGACGGTGAAAGTGATGCTCTTAATCAAATAGGTGCCGGCGACCAGGGTATTATGTTTGGTTACGCTTGTGACGAAACCCCTGAACTTATGCCTCTTTCAATCTCTCTTGCACACAAGCTTGCAAAGCGTCTTACTGAGGTTCGCAAAAACGGCACTCTTAAATATCTCCGTCCCGATGGCAAAACTCAAGTTACAGTTGAATATGACGATGACAAAATTACTCGTATTGACACTGTCCTTATCTCAACACAACACGATGAAGATGTTTCACTCGAAACCATCCGCAAGGACCTCATTAAATATGTTATTGAACCAATTATTCCTGCTGAACTTTATAAGGATACAAGAATACTTGTAAATCCAACAGGCAGATTTGTAGTTGGTGGCCCTGTCGGTGACAGTGGTTTGACCGGAAGAAAGATTATTGTTGACACCTACGGCGGATTCTCTCGCCATGGTGGTGGCGCATTCTCTGGTAAAGACCCAACAAAGGTTGACCGTTCGGCAGCATATGCAGCAAGATATGTTGCTAAAAATATTGTTGGTGCAGGACTTGCTAAGAAGTGCGAGCTTCAGCTTTCATATGCAATCGGTGTTGCAAAGCCAATCTCTGTAATGGTTGATACATTCGGCACAGGCACTGTATCTGACGATGTACTCTCTAAAGCCGTTTCTAAGGTTTTCGACCTAAGACCTGCCGCAATTATTCGTGATCTCGATCTCCGCCGTCCGATTTATCGCCAGCTTGCCGCTTACGGCCATATGGGCAGAGAGGAACTTGGCGTAGCTTGGGAAAATCTTGACAAAGTTGACGCTCTCAAAAAGGCTGTTGAGGAAGTTCAGAAATAATCTTTAGAAAACACAGTAATAAAATAAAGAGGAATATTTCATGAGCAATCTTGGTGCTTACCAATGGATTACTACATTATCAAAAAAAGTCGGTGGACCATTTCAACTTTTGGGCATTACTGCAGTTGGTGGATATGCAGTTTTTCGTGCTATAGAAGCTGGAGGTAAAAAGGCATATAAAGTATTCAAAAAGAATAAGGAACATGAAAAAAATATTAGTAATGCATCTGAATATATAGTTACAAAAGAAAGCAAGAGTGATGAAAATGTAGACTTTGCAGTAGGTGATAAATTCTGCATATTAGAAAAAGACGGTGATTCGATTCTTATAGATAAATTAGATGATCCTAATTCACCGTATTTTGTATCTAAAGAATTTCTTAAAGAAATATCTGAATATAACAAAAATGATAATGAATAAGATAAAATAGCAAATATAATGTATCTATATATTAAAGTAATATAAATCAAAATATCAATATTTTTGATAAAAAATTAATTAACCGGGAATCCATATGGGTTCTCGGTTTTTTGCACCTCATATGTAAAACTGAATATTATAGCTATGGGTGGTAAATATGCAAGAGCTATTCATAGTTTTATTCATAATATTGAGCATTTTGGGGCTTGTAAGTATTGTAAAAAAAATTATTATGTGGCTCTTAAAATATGACGATGGAGAAATTATAACCGTCATTCCTATTAAGGGACATTGCGAAAATATTGAATATCGCATTCGCTGTGCATACGAAAGAGCAAACTGGTCATCAGAAAATCATCATATAATATGCCTTGATAAAGGTATGGACGATGAAACACGCATACTTTGCAACAAAATTTGTGAACGCTTTGGGATTGAAATTATCAGTTCTCCGACTTTAGCACAAGTTGCTAAAAATACTTAAAGACAACAAAAATACCCGCCAGTTTCCTGACGGGTATTTTTTATGAAAAATTTAAAATTTTAATAATTTAAATTATTCGTTGATAGCAGAAACAACGCCTGAACCAACTGTTCTACCACCCTCACGGATAGCGAAACGGAGGCCTTCTTCGATAGCGATAGGTGTGATAAGCTCAACATCCATATCAACGTTATCGCCAGGCATGCACATCTCTGTGCCCTCTGGAAGAGAGATTGTACCTGTAACGTCTGTTGTTCTGAAATAGAACTGTGGACGATAGTTGTTGAAGAATGGTGTATGACGGCCGCCTTCATCCTTTGTCAAGACGTAAACATGACCCTTGAACTTTGTGTGTGGGTGAATTGTGCCTGGCTTTGCAAGAACCTGACCTCTTTCGATATCAGTTCTCTGAATACCACGGAGAAGAACACCGATGTTGTCACCAGCCTCAGCGAAGTCGAGAAGCTTTCTGAACATTTCGATACCTGTAACAACAGTTGTTCTCTTCTCGTCTGTAAGACCAACGATTTCAACTTCCTCAGACATCTTAAGTGTACCTCTTTCAACTCTACCAGTTGCAACAGTACCACGACCTGTGATTGTGAATACGTCTTCAACAGGCATAAGGAAAGGAAGGTCACTCTTACGCTCAGGAGTTGGGATATACTCATCAACAGCGTCCATAAGCTCACGGATGCACTTGTACTCTTCAGCGTTAGGATCTGTAGAAGTAGAAGTAAGAGCGAGGTATGCAGAACCCTTGATGATAGGTGTATCATCGCCTGGGAAGTCATACTCGTTAAGGAGCTCACGAATTTCCATCTCAACGAGCTCGAGAAGCTCTGGATCGTCAACTTGGTCAGTCTTGTTCATGAATACAACGATGTAAGGAACACCAACCTGACGAGCAAGAAGGATGTGCTCTCTTGTCTGTGGCATAGGACCATCAGCAGCTGAAACAACGAGGATAGCACCGTCCATCTGAGCAGCACCAGTAATCATGTTCTTAACGTAGTCAGCATGTCCTGGGCAGTCAACGTGAGCGTAGTGACGCTTGTCTGTTTCATACTCAACGTGTGCTGTGTTGATTGTGATACCACGAGCTCTCTCTTCTGGAGCGCTGTCGATGTTAGCGTAGTCAACGAAATCTGCATCGCCTTCGAGGTTAAGAACCTTAGTGATAGCAGCAGTAAGAGTTGTCTTACCGTGGTCAACGTGGCCGATAGTACCGATGTTAATATGCGGTTTGTTTCTTTCAAATTTTTCCTTTGCCATTTGAATTTTCCTCCTATACTATAAATATAATACACTGCATTTGCATATTGGATTCATTTTACCAATAAATCACGAGAAATGCAAGTGTTTTAATAAAAATAGACTAAAATTTACACAAAATTAATCCTTTTTATTTCTTGCGGACATAATTTCCTCAGCAATGCTCTTTGGAACTTCTGCATAGTTGCTTGGCTCCATAACATACTGACCACGGCCCTGTGTCTTAGAACGCATATCAGTAGCGTAACCGAACATCTGAGAAAGTGGAACCATAGCGTTGATTCTTTGTGCACCTGCAACTGCCTCCATGCCCTGGATCATACCACGGCGGGAGTTAAGGTCGCCGATAACATCGCCCATGTATTCCTCTGGAACGATAACTGTAACCTTCATAATCGGCTCGAGAAGAACAGGGTCTGCCTTTCTCATAGCTGACTTGAATGCCATAGAACCGGCAATCTTAAATGCCATTTCTGAAGAGTCAACTTCATGATAAGAACCATCATAAAGTGTAACCTTAACATCAACAACATTATAGTTTGCAAGAACACCCGAAAGCATAGCGCCCTGGATACCTTGGTCAACTGCTGGGATATATTCCTTAGGAATAGCACCACCAACGATTGCATTGACGAACTCATAGCCCTTGCCTGGGTTCGGCTCAATTCTAATCTTAACGTGACCATACTGTCCTTTACCACCGGACTGTCTTGCATACTTCTCATCAACTTCTGCTGTTGTGCGGATTGTTTCCTTGTATGCAACCTGTGGTTTACCGATATTAGCTTCAACCTTAAACTCACGGAGAAGTCTGTCTACGATGATTTCGAGGTGAAGCTCACCCATACCAGCGATGATAGTTTGTCCTGTTTCTTCGTCTGTATAAGCCTTGAATGTTGGGTCTTCTTCTGCAAGCTTTGCAAGAGCAATGCCCATCTTCTCCTGGCCAGCCTTAGTCTTAGGCTCGATAGCAACACGGATAACTGGATCTGGGAATTCCATAGATTCGAGGATAACCGGATCACTTTCTACGCAAAGTGTATCACCAGTTGTTGTGTTCTTAAGACCAACAGCAGCTGCGATGTCACCTGCATAAACTGTTTCGATATCCTGTCTGTGGTTAGCGTGCATTTGAAGAATACGACCGATACGCTCTGTATTGCCCTTTGTAGAGTTATATACATTTGAACCTGCGTTCAATGTACCTGAATAAACTCTAAAGAAGCAAAGCTTACCAACATATGGGTCAGTAGCAATCTTAAATGCAAGAGCTGCAAATGGCTCTGTATCAGATGAAGGACGCTCTACTTCTTCCTCAGTATCAGGATTGATACCCTTGATAGCAGGAACATCAACAGGAGAAGGCATATAATCGACAATAGCGTCGAGAAGCTTCTGTACGCCCTTATTTCTATAAGAAGTTCCGCATGTAACCGGAACCATATTGTTAGCGATTGTAGATTCACGGATAACTCTCTTGATTTGCTCTGTTGTTGGCTCTTCGCCCTCGAGATACTTCTCAAGAAGTTCTTCGTCCTGCTCTACAACATGCTCGATAAGCTCGCTTCTGTATTTGTCAGCAAGCTCCTTCATATCTTCAGGGATTTCCTCAACCTTCATATCCTGGCCCATCTCATCATAATAGACATCAGCCTTCATCTCTACGAGGTCGATAATACCCTTAAAAGTATCCTCAGCACCGATAGGAAGCTGAATTGGAACAGCATTACACTTAAGGCGATCCTTCATCATTTCTACAACACGGTAGAAGTCCGCACCCATGATATCCATCTTATTGACATATACCATACGTGGAACGCCATATTTGTCAGCCTGTCTCCAAACAGTTTCGGACTGAGGCTCAACGCCACCCTTTGCACAAAGAACTGTTACAGAGCCGTCAAGAACTCTCAAAGAACGCTCAACTTCAACTGTAAAGTCAACGTGTCCTGGGGTGTCTATGATATTGATTCTGTGCTTACCCTTATCGTGGTTGCTTCCGCTCCAGAAGCAAGTAGTAGCAGCAGATGTAATTGTAATACCTCTTTCCTGCTCCTGTACCATCCAGTCCATAGTAGCAGAGCCATCATGAGTCTCGCCGATTTTATGGTTGATACCGGTGTAGAAAAGGATACGTTCTGTTGTTGTTGTTTTACCAGCATCGATATGAGCCATGATGCCGATATTACGAGTCATTTCAAGTGAAACTTGTCTTGCCATCTTTGTATCCTCCTTAATGTTTTGTCGTAAGCCTTCTGCTTACGCATACTGTCCTCAGCTTGCGGATATTAAGCCGAATAGAGTACGCAATTACCATCTGTAATGTGCGAAAGCTCTGTTTGCTTCTGCCATCTTGTGAGTATCCTCACGCTTCTTAGCAGCACCGCCGGTTCCGTTGACAGCATCAAGGATTTCTCCGGCAAGTCTTTCTCTCATTGTCTTTTCAGATCTAAGTCTTGAATACTTAGCAATCCAACGAAGACCGAGTGTCTGTCTTCTCTCAGGTGAAACCTCGATAGGTACCTGATAGGTAGCACCACCAACACGGCGAGCCTTAACCTCCAAAGAAGGCATAACGTTTTCCATAGCCTGCTCAAAAACCTCTAATGGCTCCTTGCCTGTCTTCTCGGAAATAATATCAAAAGCACCGTAAACGATTTTCTGGGAAACACCCTTCTTTCCGTCATACATGATGTTATTGATAAGACGAGTGACGAGCTTTGAGTTATACACTGGATCAGGCAGGACATCTCTCTTAGCAATTTGACCTCTTCTTGGCACTTTACTTCCCTCCTTCATAATGATGAATTCTTAGGTACTCGAAAGGATTTTGTTCTTCCGTTTGCCATACAGAGGCTATATATAAAAATACATCTCTGTATTGCATAATCAATTAAACATTTATCCTTAGAGAATTTTCTTTCGCTCTATGCGAAATTATTTTGCAGCTCCAGCCTTTGGACGCTTTGCGCCATACTTAGAACGGGACTGCATACGCTTTGCAACGCCCTGTGCGTCAAGCGTACCTCTGATAATGTGGTAACGAACACCAGGAAGGTCCTTTACACGTCCGCCTCTGATGAGAACGACGCTGTGCTCCTGAAGGTTATGACCTACACCTGGGATGTAGGAAGTAACTTCGATACCGTTAGAAAGTCTTACTCTGGCAATCTTTCTGAGAGCTGAGTTAGGCTTCTTAGGAGTAGCTGTCTTAACTGCTGTGCAAACGCCTCTCTTTTGTGGGGAGTTTTGGTCAATAGCTACACGCTTCTTAGAGTTCCAGCCTTTACGGAGTGCAGGAGCCTTAGCTTTCTTTTCAGAAACCTCTCTGCCCTTGCGTACCAATTGGTTAAATGTTGGCAATCAAATCCACCTCCTTGCTCAAAATATATATGTTAAAGAGCTTAGTTATTATAGCCCTATAACAAGCAAAATATGCGAAAATCGGAATTTCATTTTCCAGATTTCAGTCGGCAAACAATAGTCGCCCACAATTTATGATTTTAACACAGCCAAACATATTTTGTCAAGCACTAATCTGCCTCAAATTAAGATTTTTCTTAAGCTTTACATAAATTAAGCCTTTCAAAAAGTCAATTTTCGAAAGGCCTATATTCTAAAATTTAATAATCAATTTAAATGATATTTTTCACACATAAAATGATATCGGATATTCTGCTGTTTATTTTATACAGAATATCCGATTTGCCTTGTTACTATATAATTTTTGCAACTTCGCCATCTTTTAGAATCTGACACTTTAAATCTGATATTGAAGAAAACTTCTTCTCTGCACGAATGAAGTCTAACAATCTTACATCTACTTTCTTTCCATAAAGATCTCCTGAATAATCGAGTATCCAAGTCTCTGAAACGGGCTTATCACTGCCAACTGTAGGCTTAACTCCGATATTAGTAACGCCACGATATTCTTTGTCGTCTATCGTAACAAGTGAAGCATAAACTCCAAATTTAGGCAAACAGAAATTTTCCGGAAATGTTTGATTTATAGTCGGTATTCCGATAGTTCTGCCAAGCTGTCTGCCATGAACTACTTCAAGACAATAACCGAACTTATGTCCAAGCATTTTATTTGCCGGTAAAATATCGCCGTCTTGCAGTAAATTTCTTATTCGGCTTGAACTTATACACTCGCCTTCATAAAGAATAGGCTCTCTTGAAACGGTTTGGCAATTATACTTCCCACATATTTTTGCAAGAATATTACTATCGCATTTACCGCCCTTTCCAAAATGATAATTAAAACCGCAGACAACGCCTTTGCATTTCAAATTATCAATAAGAACCGTTTTGACAAATTCTTCGCCACTAAAACTCATCATTTCTTTGAAATCGACTATGTAAAGCAAATCAATGCCTAAGCTCTCAATAAGACGTATTTTCTCGGATTTTGTCGTAAGAAACATATCCGATTCACCTGTGAGAATACTCTTAGGTCTGCGTGAAAATGTCAGAACGCAAGATTTTACTCCAAGAGCCTTTGCATTTTCTACTGCTGTACATATAACATCTTTATGTCCGAGATGTACTCCGTCAAAAAAACCAAGTGCTGTAAAGCTTTCATTCTCAGACGGAATTATATCATAAACTATTTTCATCAAAACACCCGTATATCAAAATTGCTTTTTTACGCTCAATTCTTCCTTTTCTTTGTTTACATATCCTAAGCCTAGAAAAACATCACTCGGATTATAAACTCTATAATATGCTCCGTTCTCGGAATTATCGTCTACACCTGTTCTCGAAAGCATAAGACCACCACCATTTTTAAACCTTATGGCTTGAGCCTCTGTAACCTTAACCGACGGATAACACGCAAAAACGCTATCTGTCGGTTTAAGATATTCCTCAAGCATACCATTTTCTGAAAGTTCTTTTGCTTTCTCAAGTGTGATTGCGTCATCAAGAGTATATCCGCAAGCTGTAACTCGTCTTAACGAGGTCATAACCGCACCACAACCAAGAGTTTGTCCTATATCGTCACAGATACTTCTTATATATGTGCCTTTAGAGCATTTAACAATAATTTTTGCCGATTGAAGTTGTTCGTCAAAATTTAATAAATCAAGTTTATAAACCGTTACAGGGCGAGCCTCTCTTTCTGTAATCAAGCCTTTTCTTGCAAGCTCGTAAAGGCGTACACCATCCTTAGAAACTGCCGAATACATCGGCGGAAGCTGCATTATATTTCCACGAAATTGTGGTAAAACAGCTTCTAAGTCCTCTAATTTAACATTGGATTCTGTCTGTGAAATAATTTTGCCCGTAATATCAAGCGTATCAGTAGTAATTCCAAAACTGAATGTTGCTTCATATTCCTTATCGCTTTCAGGCAAAAGCGATTGTGCTTTTGTTGCATTTCCGATAAGAATAGGTAGAACGCCCGTTGCCATAGGGTCAAGCGTTCCCGTGTGCCCGATTTTCTTTTCGCCGCAAATTCTTCTCATCTTGGCGACAACATCAAAGGAAGTATAACCATTGCCCTTATCTATAACTATAATACCATTCATTACTTACCCTCTAATGCTTGTCCGACAACTGTTACAATCTGTTCTATAGATTCATTAAGCGTACCTGTTATCATACAGCCGGCAGCAGCCTTATGACCGCCGCCGCCAAAATTTGCACAAATATTCGATGCATCAATTTCGTCTGTCGTTCTTACAGAAACTTTAAACTTGCCGTTATTCTTTTCACGAAGAGTTATTCCAACCATAACTCCCTCTATCTGTTTTGGCAAAGAGGCTACTCCCTCCATATCACTGTCAACAGCGCCGGATTCTTTCATCATATCAATAGTTGCATAAACTATTGCACATCTTCCGTCAAGATAAAACTGCATAGAATCCATTACTCTGCGTTCTATTTCAAGCCTTGAGCGTGACTTTGTTTCAAACATAAGGCGGTTAATCATACCGGATTCCGCACCACAGTCTATCATATCTGCGGCAATTCTATGAGTTTCTGCCGTAACATTTGTATATCTGAAACAACCTGTATCTGTCGTAATACCTGTATAAATGGCGTTAGCTATATCTTTATCAAATTCAACATTCATAAGTCTGATAAGTTTTTCAATAACCTGTGCTGCGGCTGCGGCACTGGCTTCAACATAATATTCCTTTGCGAATTTAGTATTTGAACCATGATGGTCTATGCAAAGGTCTATCTTATCGGCGTAGCCTGAAAGTTTTTCACCAAGAAGCTTTGTGTCTGCAACATCAACGCTGACAACAAATTCCTCGTCAAATTCGAGTTTTTCGAGTTTATCAGTAAAATATGAATACTTATCAGGGAACGGGTCTGTGCAATCGACCTTAACATTCTTACCAAGCTTACGCAATGCCATAGCAAGAGCATATCCCGAACCGATAGTATCACCATCAGGAGAACGGTGTGTCAATATAAGAATTTTATCTTTAGATAAAAGAGTTTTAGCGGCAGACTCAAGCGTTATCATGTTTATCTTCCTTTACATCATTCAGAATTCTGTTAATATTTGCACTATATTCAATAGAATCTGTTGCAATAAAAGTCAATGCCGGAACATGGCGAAGAGTAAGTCTTGAACCCAGTTCACTTCTTACATAGCCGGCAGCATTTTTAAGAGCCTTTACAGCCTCCTTTGCGGATTCCATACCGCTCATAGAGCTTATATAAACCTTACAGTATGAAACATCGCTCGAAACATCAACTCTTACTATGCTTATAAGAGAATTATGAAGTCTTGGGTCTTTCATTTCTCTCAATATAGCAGTAAGTTCACGCATAATATCTTCGGAATTTCTTACTGATTTAAAGCTTTTCATTATTTTAGCCTCCTTACATATTTCTATTATACGAAATAATCATCGAATTAAAACTAAATTATTATTTTTCTATCTGAAATTATCTTTATTACACGAAAGCGGCAGCTATTGCCACCGCTTTTTTAACAACGATTTGCCGTTATTACTTTGTATAATAAATTTTCAATGAGTATATTATTCTGTGAGATTATATACTTATTCTGTATACTCCTGCATCTCGTAAACCTCGAAAATATCGCCGTCCTTCAAATCGCTGAAACGCTCAAGTGTAATACCGCACTCAAAGCCAGCAGCAACTTCCTTGACGGAATCTTTAAATCTCTGCAATGATGCAATCTTATCATCAGCTATGACAATACCATCTCTTACTACTCGAACATCGGCACCTCTTACAGCCTTGCCTGAGAGTACATAAGAACCCGCAACAATACCGACATTTGTAATCTTGTAGGTTGTACGGCACTCTACTCTACCAAGCTCAACTTCTCTTACCTTTGGTGCAAGCATACCCTTCATAGCGGACTGGATTTCCTCTATGCAGTCATAGATAACTCTATAAAGACGCATATCAACGCCATCACGCTCTGCATTTTCAGCAGCAACCGGGTCCGGACGAACATTAAAGCCAACGATAATCGCATTAGATGCAGATGCAAGCATAACATCAGATTCTCTGATGGCACCTACGCCGCCATGAATGACATTAACACGAACTTCGTCATTAGAAAGCTTTTCGAGTGATTGTCTAACAGCCTCAACAGAACCCTGAACATCAGCCTTAACGATAACTTTAAGTTCCTTAACTTCGCCAAGCTGCATTTGGTCAAAGAGGTTATCGAGAGTAACCTTTGTCTGATTGCCCCACTGTTCTTCTTTCTGCTTTTCCTTACGCTGTTCAACAAGTTCACGAGCAAGTCTTTCATCAGAAACTGCGTTGAATATGTCGCCACCTGACGGAACATCGTCAAGACCTGTAATCTCAACAGGGAATGACGGACCTGCCTCCTTAACCTTTTCGCCCTTTTCATTTGTCATCGCTCTTACACGACCTACGGCTGTACCGGCAACGATAATATCTCCAACTCTGAGAGTACCGTTCTGAACGAGAACAGATGCAATAGGACCTCTACCCTTATCAAGACGAGCCTCGATAACAGTACCCTTTGCAGGACGGTCAGGGTTAGCTTTAAGCTCTTTAATTTCAGCAACAAGCGTTACCATTTCGAGAAGGTCGTCAAGACCTTCTTTTGTATGTGCTGAAACTGGAATAACCGGAACATCGCCGCCCCATTCTTCAGGTACAAGTCCATATTCTGTAAGCTGCTGCTTAACTCTTTCAGGGTCAGCACCAATCTTATCCATCTTATTTATAGCAACTATAACAGAAACTCCCGCAGCCTTTGCGTGGTTAATAGCTTCAACTGTCTGTGGCATAATACCGTCATCAGCAGCAACAACAAGTATAGCTATATCAGTAACCTGAGCACCTCTTGCTCTCATAGTTGTGAAAGCTTCGTGTCCCGGAGTATCAAGGAAAGTAATGTCATTTCCGTTGACATTAACTCTATAAGCACCAATATGCTGTGTGATGCCGCCTGCCTCTGTTGATGTAACATTAGCGTGACGAATAGCATCAAGAATAGAAGTCTTACCGTGGTCAACGTGTCCCATAACAACTACAACAGGAGCACGAGTTACGAGGTTGTCGTCATCGTCTTCGCTATCGTCAATAATTCTTTCCTCAATAGTAACAACAACTTCCTTTTCAACCTTTGCATGGAATTCCATAGCTGCAAGTGATGCTGTATCAAAATCAATAACATCATTAACTGTTACCATAGTACCCATCATAAAGAGTTTTTTGATAACTTCTGCTGCTGTTGCTTTAAGTCTTAAAGCAAGTTCTCCGACAGTAATTTCATCGGGAATAGAAACAGTGATAGGCTTTGCCTTTCTTTCTGCTGCAATTCTCTCTAAGCGTTCCTTTTCTGTTTCACGCTTTGAACTTCTGGATTTTCCACGCTGCTGTGAACGCTGAGTGAATTTCTGCTTTTGAGTAGTAGTCTTGCTTTCGCTCTTCTTTCCGCCGCCAAGCTTTTCACTTGCCATACGGTCGTACTTCTCATTATAACGCTCAATATCGACCTGTGCGGCTCTTGTATTTATAACTCTGCCACGAGATTGCTCTTGTTCAATGACAGGTTCTTCCGGTTTCTTTGCCTGTGCTTTTTGTGAAGTCTTTTTATCCTGTGGCTTATCCTGCTTTTTCTGAGAATTATTTTGCTGATTATTTTTCTTCTGTCCCTGCTTTTGGTCGTTCTTAGACTTTTCGTCCTTAGCTTTTGCAGGCTTATCAGTTTTTTCCGCTTTTTCTGTTTTTTCAGGTTCGGCATCTCTCGAAGCATAATATGCGTCAAAATTTTCAACTTGATTTTTCTGCGTAAAATACTCAAAAACTACATTAAGTTCTTGGTCTGTAAGAACATTACCGCTCTTCTTTGTTACACCGCAGCATTCCTTGATAGCCTCTATAACGGCTTTGCTTGGAACATTAAGGTCCTTAGCTACTTCACTTACCTTGTATTTAATCATATAATCAATTTCCTCCTGTCATATCATTGCAAAGCATAACGAGCTTTTTTGCAAAGCCCTCATCATCTACTGAAATAATGCCCGAGGTCTTTCCTATCGCCATTCCGACCTCATTCATAGATATATTTAACGAGATAGTCTCGGTTTTCGTGCGTTCTACGATTTTCAGAATTTTACTTTTTGAGCGTTCTGATAAATCATTGCACAAGAGCAATAGTCTTGATCTTCCATGAATCATAGCGTCAACCGCAGGGTCGAAGCCAAGTGAAAGTTTACCTGCACGCCTCGCCAAACCAAGAAACGATAGAATTTTTTCATTCACCAGTAAATTCCTCCTCGAGCTTGTTATATATTTCTTCCGAAATCTTGCATGAGAAAGCTCTTTCAAGCCGTCTTGCTTTTTTCGCGGAGGCAAGGCAGACGTTGCTGCGGCAAATATATGCACCTCGACCGGGCTTTTTTCCAGTAAAATCTACTGAAATTTCACCCGCTTGAACAACCTCGCCATTTTCGTCCTTCAAATCAGGAGCTTTTACAATTCGCACAAGCTCTTTCTTTTCTTTCATTTCTCCACAGCCTGTGCATTTTCTCAAAGGTACTTTTTTCTGTCGCATTTTTCTTTTCTTCGCCGCCTTTCTATCCTTTATTTCGGGAACATTGCCCTCAATTTTTCAAACCCCTTATAGGAGCTTTATGCTTCTTTATACTTTATAATAATTATTCTAAGCCGTCACCAACATACTCTTCCTTTTTAGCAGAAGTATCTTCTTCGTCCTCGCCAAAGAATCCGCTTTCTGGGCGAATATCAATCTTCCAGCCTGTAAGCTTTGCTGCAAGTCTTGCATTCTGTCCTTTATTACCGATTGCAAGTGAAAGCTGACTATCAGGAACTGTTGCCTTGCATACCTTTTCGCCGTTAGGGTCAATCTCTACCTTAACAACTTCAGCGGGCGACAATGCAGCAGCAATAAACTTAACTGGGTCTTCGCTATATTCAACAACATCTATTTTTTCGCCGGCAAGCTCATTTACGATTGCTCCTACTCTTACGCCACGAGGTCCGATACAAGCTCCTCTTGGGTCAACATTCTCATCACGGCTGAATACAGCAATCTTTGTTCTTGAACCGGCCTCTCTTGAAACAGACTTAATTTCAACGATACCGTCATAAATTTCAGGAACTTCTTTCTCGAAAAGACGCTTAACAAAGTCAGGGTGAGTTCTTGAAATGATAACACGAGGTCCTTTTTCTGTGTTTTTAACATCAGCAACATAAACCTTGATTGTGTCGCCCTCTTTGATAACCTCTCCGGCAACCTGCTCGCCTCTTGGAAGAACAGCCTCTGCTTTTCCTATACGGATTGTAGCATTGCCTGTTTTAGGGTCAACTCTTTCGACCTGTGCAGAAACGATTTCCTGAACCTTGCTCTGGAACTCAACAAGAACCTGGCTCTTTTCACCGTCACGAATACCTTGGCGAATTGTATTTCTTGCAACCTGAACAGCGATTCTGCCAAATTGCTTAGGGTCAAGCTTCACACCAATTTTATCTTCAAGCTGAGCCTTTGCGTTAATAGCACGAGCATCTTGGAGTGAAATCTCATAATCGGGGTCGAAAACTTCTTCAACAACTTCCTTATTTAAGTAAACATCGAATTTGCCCTTTTCTGGGTCCATCTCGACTCTTGCATCGTTGTTTCCGCCGTAAGCACTCTTACAGGCAACAAGTATAGATTTCTCAATCTGAGAAAGCATATATTCAACAGGTATTCCCTTTTCCTTTTCAAGAAGCTTCAATGCTTCAAAAAGCTCTGTATTCATTTTCCAATAACCTCCAATTATATTAAAAAGTCATCTAACTTTATATAGACCGTATTTTTCTTTTGAATAGTTGTTTTTTCGTTGCCATCAAGCATAAGAGTTACGCTATCCTTATCGTGTGCTATAAGCGTACCTTTAAGCTCACGAACACCATTTTCGTTTGGACGAATAAGCTTAATCATTATCGGAGCACCGAGAAATTCTTCAAAATGCTCATCACGAATAAGGTCACGCTCTATTCCCGGTGAAGAAACCTCAAGACAGTAATTCTGCTCTATCGGGTCGAGCTTATCGAGCGGTTCGTCTATTGCTCGGCTCATAGCCTCGCAATCCTCTATTGTAACACCGCTTGGCTTGTCGATAAAGATTCTAAGATACCAGACAGCACCTTCCTTTTGAAAGCGAACATCCCAAAGGCTAAGATCAAGTTTTTCGGCGATAGGCTTTGCCAAATCCCAGACGACTGAAACTGTGTTTCCCTGTTTTTTTTCTGCCATACGCTCCTCCTTTAAGCAAAAGTCCTTAAACACGATAAAAGAGCGGGTCGCCCCACTCTTTTACAATTCCTATTCTTGTTAATAATTTTAACATATAATTTCGATATATGCAAGGGTTTTATGCGAATTAAATCCCGATTTTACTACAGTTTTCTGATAATTACATATTTCGGGCAAATTTTTATTTAATTTTCTAACATAAAATATAAACTAAGCTTAATAAAGAACTAAAGTGCTACCATAGATTTCGCATTTGCAGTCATATTTATTCTCTGTGCCTGATTTTGTATCTATAATGTAGACAGCCTTATTATCGCTATTTGTAATGATGAAACGATTTTCTATACAGGCAATAAATTTACCAAAAGAGGTTTTATACTCAAACTTAAAATCATTCATCATACTTTCAACAAGGGTTTTATTCTCATCAATAGTAAGTCTGTATGTCTGACCTGTACGATTTTCAACATAATATGTTTCGTTATCTTCACAGGGCAGAAGTTCTGCAAGAGCCTCTATTTTTCTATCCTCAAAATCATATGAGCATATTTTTTCAACACCAGATTTAAAGTGTGTGGCTTTCATATATAGCTTTTTATCTGTTATTGCGGCATAACGCACCATACCTTTAATATCAGCACTTGCAACACAGTGAACCGTCAGATTTTCCTTACCGTCTTTAAGTTCAAGCAAAGCAGCATCTAAATCGCAAATCCATATATTATCACGAATATCAGCACTAATCCATCTTTGTTCCCTAAAGTAATATAGCTTTGTTTCCTCATCACCCCAAGGGTCGAGAATAATTAGCTTATTGCCCTCAGTGGTCTTAACTGTAAATAAGCTGTCGCAACCAACTTTTGAAATCAGAGGACAGCGTATAAACGATTTCTTATCTTGCTCTATATCGTAAATATAAGCAAGTGTATCGCACTTCGTTAAAGCTTTATACTGCTTAAAGAAATTCTTGCTTTTTTCATCAGGTGCAGCTGTAAAAATAATATTGTTTGCATCTATGGCTTTACACTCATAAAATCTTCCCGTAAAATTCAGCTTTCTGCGACTAAGCTCCATTCCACTGCGTCTATCAAGTTCAACTACCCACAGACTGCTTGAACCGTTTTCAAGCACGAGAAGTATGGTTTCTTCAAACGCAAAAATATGCTGCACAAAAGAAGAATCTTCAAGTGTATAATTTGTAACAAGTCTTTCTCTGCGAGTATCACGATTATATTCAAGTATATAGAGATTACTAAGTTCGCCCTGAAGCTTTTCTTCTGCGTAATATATAAAATCATCGTCAACATAAAAAAGCTGAATCCGTCTTTTCTCGAAAACATTTCTTATATCAACAACTTTCATTTATATCACCTGACTTTCGCTAATCAATAATCAAGAAATTTATATCTAATTATAAACTTAGGGAACCCTAAAGAAGGATTCCCTAAAGTTTGTTTTATGTTATGCAGCTTTAGAAATTAAAGTGAAATAGAGGAAACCGGCTTGTCCTCATAAATTCTCTCAATAGCCTCTGCAAATACAGGAGCAACTGGAAGCATTGTGAACTTATCAAGCATCTTATCTTGTGGTACAGGAATTGTATCGAGAAGAATAAGCTCCTTGATTGGGCTTTCCTTAATTCTGTCAATAGCAGGACCAGAAAGAACGCCGTGTGTAGCACCAGCATAAACCTCAGTAGCTCCGCCAAGCTCGATTGTAGCCTTAGCAGCGTTGCAGAGTGTACCTGCTGTATCAATCATATCGTCAACAAGAATAACCTTCTTGCCCTTAACATCACCGATGATGTTCATAACTTCGCATACATTTGCTCTTGGGCGACGCTTGTCAATAATAGCAATCGGGCAACCAAGGCGTGTAGCAAAGTTTCTTGCTCTTGTAACAGAACCAAGGTCGGGGGATACAACAACATAATCATCTGGGTTGTCGCCAATCATCTTCTTGAAGTAGTTAGCAAGAAGAGGAGCACCGAGGAGGTGGTCAACAGGGATATTGAAGAAGCCCTGAATCTGTGCAGCGTGAAGGTCCATAGTAAGAAGTCTGTCAGCACCTGCTGTTGTGATAAGGTCAGCAACAAGCTTTGCTGAGATTGGGTCACGAGGCTTGGACTTTCTGTCCTGACGAGCATAGCCGAAATACGGTACAACGGCTGTGATTCTTGCTGCGGAAGCACGACGCATAGCGTCAATCATAATAAGAAGCTCCATAATATTGTCATTAACA
This sequence comes from Pseudoruminococcus sp., assembly GCF_047012705.1. NCBI lineage: Bacteria > Bacillati > Bacillota > Clostridia > Eubacteriales > Acutalibacteraceae > Pseudoruminococcus > Pseudoruminococcus sp. The sequence goes on from NZ_JBKXNW010000001.1 coordinate 49,768, forward strand.
GGAGCACAGGTTGACTGAACAATAAAGCAGTCTGAACCTCTTACTGATTCATGAAGCGAAACAGCGATTTCACCGTCGCTGAAGCTTGAAACATCGGACTTGCCGACAGGAATTCCAAGACAAGCAGCTATCTGCTGTGCGACAGGAATGTTAGAGTTACAAGTGAAAATCTTGATGTCCTTACCATGAAAATTCATTACTGATAATCCCCCTAAATTTTCTATGAAGTTTTTAATATCTGTTTAAAAACAGACTTCGCCCAAAGCGGGGCGTTTCCAATTAATATTGTAATACTAACTGCGAAAAAAATCAAGTTTTGGAGTATCTTCGCCGAAAAATTGTAAAGACTAACAATAGAACAGCCATAAATTAAGTAAAAAAGTAGTAAAAGAGATAGGCTTAAGCATACACCAAAACCCATAAAATTATCTTATCCTAAAAATGCTTAATAATTATATTTCTTTCTATTTGTTATAAGGAATATAACTGTAACCACTAAAGCACAAAGTTCTGCACAGGTGATTGAAAGCCATATGCCGTCAAGACCGAGTATCAAAGGCAAAAGCATAACTGATGCTATCTGGAATAAAAGTGTTCTTAAAAAAGATATTGCAGCCGAAATAACACCATTATTCAAGGCTGTGAAAAACGCCGAACCATAAATATTGAAGCCACATATCAGATAAGAGAATGAGAAAATAATAAGTCCATGCTGTGTAATTTCAAAAAGTTTTGCATCATATCCGACAAATATACTTGATAGAACTCCTGAAAAGCTTATTGAAAGCACCGCCAAAGCAACACCTACAACACTTACAAAGCCTAAGCTCTTATGAAAAAGATTTTTCAATTCGCTATTATTTCTCGCACCATAATGATAACTTACAATAGGGGCACTTCCTATTGAATATCCAAGGAAAATTGAAACAAAAATGAAGTTTACATACATTATTACTCCATATGCTGCAACTCCGTCTTCGCCTATATATTCCATAAGCTTATAGTTATAGAGCATATTTACTATTGACATAGAAAGATTTGTCATAAGCTCTGATGAACCATTCGCACAAGTTTTCAACAAAATCTTCCAATACATTTTTGTCTTGCCTAAATGCAAGGAACTGCTATTCTTGCTTGAAAAGTAAAATAGTGGAATTACTCCTCCTACAAGCTGGCTTATGGCTGTTGCTATTGCCGCACCTGCTATTCCCCAATTAAATAATACTATAAACACGAAATCAAGAACCATATTTGTAACGCCTGCAGCAACAGTTACACCAAGTCCAAGCTGTGGTTTTCCTGCCGCAACGAAGAAGCTCTGAAATGAGTTAAGAAGCATATAAGGAATTAAGGCAGTTATAATTATATTGCCGTATATAACGCAATTTTCGAGCATTTCGCCCTCTGCTCCAAGAAGTATTGAAATAGGTCGCATAAAAGTCAAGCCTAAAGCTGTCAAAATTGCTCCCAAAACTATCATTACATAAACCAACATAGAAAAATACTGGTTTGCTTTTTCTTTATCGCCCTCGCCAAGAGTTTTAGAAATTATAGCACTTCCTCCTGTACCAATCATAAAGCCCAATGCACCGAGAATCATCAAAAATGGCATAATTAAATTAACTGCCGCAAAAGGTGTCTTGCCTACGAAATTGGAAACAAATATTCCATCAACAACTCCATATACTGATGTAAAAATCATCATAATTATTGACGGAAATACGAATTTCAATAGTTTTTTAAGTGTAAAATGCTCTGAAAGCTGTATTTTCATAAATTTTTCTCCTCCCATAAAAATGCGCTCGATTATCTCTCAATAATCGAGCGCACCCGACATCTTATCGACTTCACAATTGCGATTGTTAGTCCTCCGATGACCTATTTAATTTTAAAATTAAGAACCTCTTTTTGCTTTGCGTTTTCTTGTAGAAATAAGAGCTACAACCGCACCCGCAAAAGAAACTACTGCCGCAGATGACAAACTGATAACCAGCGGCATTACAAATTCCGGAACCTTATATTTTTCCGAATAATTATAAATTACATAAATATCATTCTCAGTATAGACGCCATTGGCATTGGCAGGTGTTTCTATAAGTTCATAGCCATCGAACTTCATAGCCTCTGTCGTATAGCTTGATGTGCCGTCAGCCTTGCCTGTCATCACCTTTTTATCTAAGACCTTTCCATCAGCACCAATATAAACTGCAGTAACCTTGCCTGAATATATTACGCTATCTCCATCAACCCAGCAAGTGCCACGAAGTGAATATCCCTTGCCTGTTGAACTCTTATCGGTTTTGATACCGTTGTCAGGGTCTTTCATATTCGTGAAAATACAATATGCCTCACTCGCATCAATAGTGAGAGTATACCAACCATCTTCACTGCTTTTTTTCATTTCTGTACCAGGGCTTTTTGCAGATATTACATTACGCTTATCATCGTCGCCAAGTGTAAATACATATGCACCGACTTTTTCCCAACCGTTTTTATTATAGTAGTTTATAACAAGCTTGTCAGCTTCCTTAGTTTTATAGTAATAAACCACTTCAAGTTCTTCACCTGTAAATGTTCCTGCCGTATTATCAGGAAGTTTTTCGAGGTCAAGCTCAAAACCGTCAATAGCCTTTACTGTTGTTGTATAAGCTGTGCCTTCTCTGCCCTCAATAGTAACTGAGCTTGCTATTTCCTGTGCTGCCATACCAAAAGCTTCATCGCCTGCTCGCATATACTTTACAGTAACCTTGCCGACTGCACCCTCAAACTTATTATAGTAATAAGTTACAGTTTGGTCAGCCTTTGTAAATGTTCCGCTCTCATTACCGTTTACGCTGTCAAAATCATATCTAAGGTTTAAAGATTCGTCCTTTGAGGTTGTGAACTTACTTCCCTCTTTGCCAGTGATAACCTGAGAATTTATAACTTCACCTGTTGCCTTGTCTTTATATTCGATAGTAACCTTGCACTTATCGCTTGTGAGATTGATTTTCTCAAAGCTTGATTTATCAACAAGAATCAAAGCTGAACCTGCGGCAACCTTAACTGTATTTCCCTTTACTGTTCCAAGACTCTTAACGCCTGCTGAAGTCTTATTTGCAATAACAGTCCACTCGCTTGGAAGCTTATCACCCTTGAGGGTTACTTCTTTTTCCTCAGTTGAGGAATTGAATATGAGAGCAACCTGCGACCACTCTGATTTAAGTTTCTTTTCTGTATTTGTTAGAGTATATGCAACTAAACCATCGCTGTTATTTTCAGCAAATACCATTCTTTCAGACGCACCTGTTGTAGCATCTCTGAATGGCGAAAATGCCTTTTTAATTTCGATAAGTCCACTGTAATAAGATACCAAATCACGATATTTTTCAACATTGGACCAATTAAGCATATTTATGCTTGTAGACGATTTGTAGCTATTTTCATCGCCCTTTTTAGTTCTTGCAAATTCTTCACCTGCCTGCATAAATGTCAAGCCCTGTGAAGTAATATACATGGCTCCTGCAAGCTTATTCATATCTACAAGCTCATCGTCTCTGTCTGTAAAGTTTTGGTCGGTTCTTGCAGAGAGTACAAGCTTATCATAAAGAGTATAATTATCATGTGCCGAAACATAGCTTACACACTGCGAAGGCTGATTTGCCCAACCTCCGGTAGTAGTCTTTGTGTTATTTGCCTGTATGCTGTCTATAATATCACTGTCGTTAGTACCATGCTGTATAAAACCAGTGTTAGCCGCAATAAAAACATCACCCTTAATTGCATCACGGATTTTGTCATTAAATGCACCAATTCTATTGTCAAGTTTATTTATATTACTCTGAATAGCAGTAGCTTGACTTGTTCCGATAGTACCGCCTGTCCAAGGCTCACCGTAGAGAATAATTTTCTTTCCGCCGTCAAGCTTATCAACGGCTTCACGAATCTTATTCATTGTTGTTACATCGTGTACACCCATAAGGTCGAAACGGAAACCATCTATATGATATTCCTGAATCCAATAAAGAATAGAATCTATCATATATTTTCTGAACATAGCGTGTTCACTTGCGGTTTCATTTCCACACCCTGAAGCATTGCTGAATGTTCCGTCTTTATTCATACGATAATAGTAATTAGGAACTGTCTTTTGGAATGAGCTATCCTTTGCAGTATAAGTATGATTGTAAACAACGTCCATAATAACACCGATACCAGCATCATGAAGTGCCTTAATCATCTGTTTAAACTCATTAATTCTGACATTTCCGTCATAAGGGTCGGAAGAATATGAACCTTCCGGAACATTATAGTTCTTTGGGTCATAACCCCAGTTAAATGCACCGTCTTGAGTTTCGTCAATAGTTGCATAGTCAAAAACAGGTAAAAGCTGAACATGAGTCACGCCAAGTTCTTTAAGATAATCTATACCTGTTGAGATAACTCCCTGATTATTGAGGGTTGTGCCTTTTTCTGTAAATGCAAGATACTTACCCTTATTAGCGTCCGTAACGCCAGAATCCGGGCTTATAGAAAAATCACGAACATGAACTTCCCAAACAACTGTATCTGTCGGAGAATCATAGGTTATATGCTTGTCCTTATCCCAGCCATCAGGATCCGTTGAATCGAGGTCAACAACCATCGCTCTATTGCCATTTACACCAACAGCTTTAGCATAAATATCACAGGTTTCCTGAGACTTGCCATCAGTTGTTACAATATATGTGTAGTAGGTATTTTTAATATCTCCAAAGACTGTATAATACCAAATGCCATTATCGCCTTTAAGCATTTTCAAATTAGAAATAACTCTCGCACCCTGCTCACTGTCACTTCCTGTTGTATAACGCTTAAGATATACTTTTTCAGCACTTGGTGCCCATACCTTAAAGGTAGTTTTTTCTTTGGTATAATTTGCACCTAAGTCGTTTCCGTCATAAGCCTGCTTATCAAGCTCATGAGCGTATTTTTTCTCAGCTGCATACGCCATATTTGGAACAGTCATTGCTATACCTCCTAATAAAATTGTTGCTGATAACATAGCTGATAAAAGCCTTTTTAACCTTGCCAAGCTGGAACCTCCCAATATCACAAAAAGCGTGCAAATATAAATTTGGATAAGTTACATTTTTTACAACTTTTCCTAAAATCATCTTTTAAAAACTTAAACTTTTGCCATACCATATAATTTTATCATATTAAATCAATATTTCAAGCCGTTTTTTTATTTTTGGTAAACATTTTATTATTCACCTATAAATGTCACATTTGTATAGTAATATATTCATAATAATGCAATTACTTTCGGCAAATTTGACATATTATTTTTTCATACTTGAAGCTATAAGTTACTATATAGTATAATAAATTTAAAGGTATTTTATCTAAAAAGGAAGTATACGTAATGACAGAAAAGCCATTTTCACAAATCAGGCAATCACTTATCAGAACCGCTATGGGAGAAATCAAGCCGGACCTCATACTGCGCGGTGGTAAAATTATAAATGTTTTTACAGAAAAAATAAATTCAGGAGATATTCTCATTAAAGATGGCTATATTGCCGCTATCGGAGACTATTCTGAGATGTATCCAAGCTCCGAAGATTTCGAGATAGTAAATCTTAAGGGAAAATATGTTTCTGCTGGATTTATAAACGCTCATGTTCATGTTGAATCATCTATGGTTCTTCCAAATGTCTATGCTTGTGAAGAAGTTCGTTTCGGCACAACAACTATAATCACCGACCCTCACGAAATAGGAAATGTCGGTGGTATGCCTGCTCTTGAAAGCATACTTGAGATGACCGAAAATCTACCTATAAATTATTTTGTTATGTTGCCAAGCTGTGTACCATCAACACCGTTTGAACATGCCGGTGCAGTTTTAACTGCTGATGAACTTATCAAACTTAAAAATAATCCTCGTGTTCTCGGACTTGGTGAAATGATGAATGTTCCGGGTGTACTTGGTTGTTCTGAAGATGTTATGAACAAGCTTGATGCCTTTGATAATGAAATAATAGACGGACATTCTCCTATGCTTTCAGGCAATCCTCTTTCAGCATATAAAGCTGCAGGAATTATGACCGACCACGAATCAGCATCATTTGATGAAGCGATAGAAAAGCTTAGCCTTGGACTTTCCGTTCTTGTAAGAGAAGGTTCTGCCGCAAAAAATCTTGAAGATATAATTCGTGGTGTCGTTGATAATTCAATAGATACAAATAATATGGCTTTCTGTACAGACGATAAACACCTAAGCGATGTTTGCAAAGAGGGTACTATACGCTGTAATATAAAGAAAGCTATCGCACTTGGACTTTCCCCTATCAACGCATACAAAATGGCAACTATAAATGCCGCAAAAATTTATGGCTTAAAGCATATAGGTGCAGTTGCACCATCATATAAAGCAGATTTAGTTATACTTGATGATATGGAAAATGTCAGCATATCGGAAATTTATAAAGACGGTATTCCGTTTAAAAATTTGAACTTCGAGCAAAAGTTGAGTTGTCCTGAATATCTACTCAATTCTGTAAATTATGCGCCTATTAAAATTTCAAATTTTGAACTTCCTAAAAATGATAAATATTCTATAATAGGAATTATTGACAATCAGATTATCACTAAAAAGCTTGAATACACCTATGCTGATGCACAAAAAGCTCTTGCAAAAAAAGAGCTTCTGAAAATTGCAGTAATAGAGCGTCATCACGCAACAGGCAATATGGGAATAGGTCTTATAAAAGGCTATGGTTTAAAAAATGGTGCAGTTGCCACAACCGTTGGACACGATTCACATAATATAATCGTTGTCGGAGATAATGACAGTGATATGCTTCTTGCAGTAGAGGAACTAAAGCATATTAAAGGCGGATATACCGTTGTAAGCAATGGAGAAGTTATCGAATCACTACCACTTATTTTCGGCGGATTGATGAGTGTACTTCCAACAGATGAATTTATTTCACAGCTTGATAAAACTATATCCGCCGCAAGAAATTTAGGTGTAAACAAAAATATAGACCCATTTATAACACTTTCATTTATGGCACTACCAGTGATTCCTGAAATAAGAATAACCGATATGGGAATATTTGAAATGTAATTAAGACACTCAAAAGTTTCGCTCAAGCCTTTTGCGGCGAGCCGCCGCTCCCAAGACGCGGAATCGCTCGACAAGTCTCGCTCGTAGTGAATTAGGGAAAATTATTGACGCGGTCGAAGAAACTACCGCTTAGCTGACGCACTTATCTAAGACAGATAAAAGTTTCGCTCAAGCCTTTTCAAAAGCTCATAGAACAAGAGCAACGCCATTGTCATTCTCCGCAGACGGCAAAATTCTTTAAATCAACAAAAAACGCAGTAAAGTCAATTTTCGTTTGGCTTTACTGCGTTTTGCTTTTAGCTTTTTAGCTTAGATTACATATGCTTTGGCTCAAATGAAAGACAGTCTGTACATTGCTTAACTGTTGGATTATTCTCGTGAGTACCTACCTTAATAGTATCAAGAGAACAATAGTTAGCTGATTCGCAGTGATTTGAACATTGTGTTACTGTACATTCAATACATTTGTTTGGCTGACAATTACAATCCATTTTTAATTCTCCTTAAATTATAAGTTTATAACGACTGCCCGAACCGATTTTTTCGGCCAGCTTTTGTCGTCCTCAATTATCTTAACCAAAACATCTTGCTTTATACAAAAAATTATTCAAAGCTCAATTTTAAACAATCTCCTTAATTTACGGTAGCTATTACCTATATTTATATAAAATAAACAGCTAATAATAATTTCAGGAGGTGAATTTCTTGGCTGAATATCTTTGTCTTAGTGATTTACTTGACGCTGACCTTTCAAGCTATGAATATTTTTGTTCATTACCAGAAAGTATAAAGCAAAAAATTGAAATGGAGGACGCAAGAAGCTTTTCAGAAATGCAGGCTATTGCAAGACAAGAAGAACAAAAAGGATTTTTATTTTAATTTTCTCTGCTTATGAATATTTTTCCCGAATTTACTCAAAATAATCTAAAAAATACAAGGGAGAATTATTATGGAAATTACAATTTCAAATGTTCATGGCAGAGAAATAATTGATTCACGAGGAAATCCAACCGTTGAAGCAGAAGTTACTCTTATAGACGGTTCATATGGCAGAGCCGCTGTTCCGAGCGGCGCTTCTACCGGAGTTTATGAAGCTCACGAACTTCGTGATAATGACAAAATGAGATATGGCGGAAAGGGTGTTCTAACCGCTGTTGAAAATATTAACACTCTAATCTCCAAATCTATAATTGGAATGAACGCACTTAATCAAAGAGCCATTGACAAAGTTCTTAACGCTGAAGATGGTACAGAAAATAAAAGCCGTCTTGGTGCTAATGCAATTCTTGCAGTTTCTCTTGCAACAGCTAAAGCCGCCGCAAATTTTCTTGACATTCCACTTTTTCGTTATATTGGCGGTGTAAATAGCTATAAATTGCCTGTTCCAATGATGAATATTTTGAATGGAGGCGCTCATGCGTCTAATAATATTGACATTCAAGAATTTATGATTATGCCTGTCGGTGCCGACTGTTTTTCTCATGGGCTCAGAATATGCTGTGAAATCTATCATACTCTTGGCAAAGTAATCAAAGAGCGTGGAGGTTCAACAGGTGTTGGTGACGAGGGCGGTTATGCACCAAACCTTGAAAGCGATGAAGATGCTCTCAAACTCATATGTGAGGCTATTCAAGAGGCTGGCTACTCAACTGATACTGTAAAAATTGCACTTGATGCTGCCGCAAGCGAATGGTATGCCGAGGGCAGTTACAGACTTCCAAAGCGTGGCACTATACTTTCGAGTGAAAGTGTTTCAGAATATTTCGGAGAACTTTCAGAAAAATATCCAATAATTTCTATTGAAGACCCTCTGAGCGAACACGACTGGAAAGGTTGGACTCATATTACAGAGCAACTTGGAAGTAAAATTCAGCTGGTTGGTGATGACCTTTTCGTAACGAATACAGAGCGTTTAAAAAATGGTATAGAGCTTGGTGCAGGAAATTCAATTCTTGTTAAAATGAATCAGATTGGTACTCTTACCGAAACTCTCGACGCCATAGAAACTGCCAAAAAAGCTGGTTATACTACAGTAATTTCCCACCGTTCCGGTGAAACAGAAGATTATACTATTGCAGACTTAGCAGTTGCCGTAAACGCCGGTCAAATTAAAACAGGTGCTCCTTGCCGAAGTGAAAGAGTTGCAAAATATAACAGACTTTTACGAATTGAGCAAAAGCTTGGTGCGTGTTCCGAATACGGAATATAAAACTTCATAATCTAAAGGGACGGAATAAATCCGTCCCTACATAAACAAAAAGCCTCCGCTTTTTACGGCGGAGGTCCAAATTATATTTGATTTATAAATTACTTAGAAGAAACCTTCTTCTTTGTAAGAACAACTGCTGTAAGAGCTGCTGCTGCAAATACTGCTGCAAGAGCGATAGGTGTTGCAGAATCACCTGTCTCTACGCCCTTCTTACCGTCCTTACCATCGTTTGAAGGAGTTGAAGGAGTCTTGGAATCATCTGCTGAAGCAGAATTGCTTGATTCTTCTTCACTTGGCTCTGGTACAACTGAAGGCTCGCCAGAAGCATCGAATACTACCCAGTTACCTTCCTTATATGTAACAGCAGCGCCATCTTCCTTAGCATCTGCAGATGATACATCTGGAATGTAGATATTACCAGCATTTGCTGTAGCGTCAACCTTAACATCGCTTGTCTGAATCTTTGGATTATCTACTGTATACTCATCGTCAGAAACGAGGTTGTTGAAGATAATCTTTGTTGTTTCAGCATTATACTCAATAGCCCAAACATCTGTACCCTCGATTTGGATAGCTTCCTGTCCTGGCCATGTTGCGTTCTCAGCAGGAGTCCACCAGTAAGCACCAACCTTAGCCCACTTTGATTCGCTGTTATCGAAGAAATAGTACTTAGAGAGGTTCTCTTCACCAAGCTGCTCAGATGCTTTCTTATAAGCTTCTGCATACTTACCTGCTGGAACTTCAGGAGTTGAAGATTCCTCTGAAGATTCCTGTGAAGACTCTTGTGAAGACTCTGAAGGTGTAGGAGCTGCTGGCTCTTCTGTGCCAACATACCATGTATCAACACCGCTCTTACCTGTACGAGTATCAAAGTAAACAGTTACATCTTTGCCATAAACTGATTCGTCAAACTTGCAGTTATCCTGGCTGTTAGCTGTAACGCCGTCTGCATTGGTTGCACCCCAACTGTAATCCCAACCGCCGTTTGCACGAACCTTATAAGAAGAACCCTCAGCAGGAACTGATACAGTCGCTGTGTAGAGACCGTCTCCGTCCTCATCTGTAAGAGCTACATCACCGCCCCAGCTATTGAAATCGCCGATAACGCCGTATGTAGCACCCTCTAGCTGAAAATCTTCATAAACAGCTGATGCTGAAGCTGCTGAAGCAACAACTACAGAAGCTGCTGTTGCGCCTGCAAGAAGAATACTTAAAGCTTTCTTATTCATTGTAATTTCCTCCTAATTAATATTAGAAAATTTTATTTATTGGAATTATTGTTTACCCAATGATAAACACAATTTCAATTTAGGTTAAATATACCACAATTCTTACAACTTTGCAATAAAATTTCCGAAGTTTTTGCTTCAAACTCAACTTTTGTGTTATTTTTGCTAAAGTTACACACCTCGTTTTGTGCAAATTCATAGTATTTTAAGGCACATTCGAGTTAATTTGACAAGTATAGTGCAATAGACTATAATATTTTTATTAGCTTTAATACTATTGAAAGGTGGTTTAGGGCAACTGTGTCCTTAAATTTATGATAAAATATTGTTCACGCTGCAAAAAAATATTTGACACTCAAAATGATAAATGCCAAAAATGTGGTAAAACCCTTATTGAAAATCCTGCCGGCGAATCCCCCGTCTGTATCATAACAACAGGCGGATTTGAACTTGAACGTATAAAATCCGCCTTAGAAAGTGAGAGTATCCCTTGCGTAATTAAAGAAGCTGAGGGCAATGTAAATATGAAAATTCTTAACGAGGGTGACCTCGGCGAAAATAATATTATTGTGCCTCTTGCCGCATATAACCACGCTTGTGATGTTTTGATAGGAATAGGTGCAATGAAACCGGAGGATAACACCATAACCGTTCCAGATGATATAAAAATTGATGATTCAGACCAAGATATGAGTCCAAGAAAGCGTTTTTGGGTAAAGTTAGCCTCAATAGTTTTGTTTATAATTGTTGTTTGGATAGTCATTACTGTCACAGATGCAGGAATTGCTTTAGTAAAAAATCTTTTTGGTGCATAATAACATAGGTTTGATAAAACTTAAAAGTTTTGCTCAATCTTTTTCAAAAGCTTGCAGTTCCCAAAGACAGAACCCTTGGTTGCTGTCCACAGATGGCGAAATACTTTATATTCCTCAAAGCACAGGAGGATAAAAAAATTCCAACGGAATATTTTTCGTAGGAAAATCTCGCAGAGAGTTCCCTTAAAAATAAATGTTTATTATAACTTTTAACTTGATAGTTTTTTAATCAATAATAAAGCACTTTGAGCTAAATAATTTAGTTCAAAGTGCTTTTTATTATTTCTTACTTCCCTTAAATTCCTTTTTTACAATAAGTATTTCTTCTTTTCCGACACACTCTATGCCATTAAAGTCTAATTTTATAATGTATGGCATAAAGTCAATCATTCTCAAAAAACTATCACAATTATAGCTATGGTCAAAATAATTCAAAATCGTACTTAAAGCCGTTCCATGTGTACCAAGAATTATCTTATCATTTGGGTGATTGTCTAAAATCTCAAATAAAGCCGAAATGTTTCTTTCCTGAACATTCCTAAGCGACTCTCCTCCTTCCTCATGGTAGTCAAAATCTTTCCATCTCTTTTGGAACATTCCGAAATTATTGCCATTAAAACCTTTTTCACGCTCCCTAAAGCGTTCGTCTGTATCAATCCTCAATCCATGGCTTTCCGCACAATGCTTGATTGTATCAATACTTCTTTTATACGGACTTGATACCGCATAGGTTAGCTTAATATCTTTCAAGACTCCATAAACCCTTTCACTATCGGCAATTCCCTCACCTGTGAGAGGTCTGGTTTTGTCGTCCTTCCAAGAGTATTCCGGCTGTGCGTGTCTTACAAAATAAATTGTTGTCATTTTTATTTTTCCTTGTTTTTCAAATATTTAAATACTGTAACTAATATATCTAAGAGCAATGCGAAAATTATAAGACCTAAAAAGAAATATTGGAAGTTGCTAAAAATATTAATTATAAATGTACTCTCGTTATTAAATATTTTAGAAATATTATCCGCAAATTTAGGATTCATAATTCTGTCATTCATAAGCCACCAGAGCGACAGAAAACCTGAAATAATATTCGCTGCTACAGTTGTTATCATAACCTTTTTGCTGTATCTTCCTTCTATCAGCCTAACTACATCTCTTATAATTCCGACAACACTGAACATCACAATTATATACCAAGTTTGCCTGATTGTTTCAAAATTAAAAATCGGAATAAATTCATTATACATAACAACACAGAAAATCTGCGGTGCAGTAAGAAATACAATTAAAAATATCACTGATAATCCAATACTAATAATTGAGTCTACTTTTGATATTTTTTCATTTTTCTCAGGAACAGAAGGTAAGCTATCCAGATTGCTTGTTGTATCAATTTTAATATCCTTATGGTAAAAAAATGCGAAAAGTGCTGTTACAAAACCAAATGCTGCTCCAACACTTATAATTAAATTTGTAATTAAAGACGCAATAAAATTCGCAGACGATGATACTACATTTTCTATACTATTGCTTTTTGAAAAATCAAGAATTCCCGAAATTATATTAGCAAGAATAACACCAAAAATAGTACAAATCATAACGATTTTAAGTACATATTTATAAGTAGAGTAATACGGAGAGCCTATCAGACATTTTTTATTGTCAGGATTATATTTTTCATAGAGTTCTTCGGGAGTTCCAAGCTCTGTAAGTACAACTCTTATATCCTTTTCTTCAGGAACAAGCTCGCCACAGCGTTCCGCCAACATATCGTCAATCAATGTTCTAAGCTCATTAGAAATATCCTTTCTAACCTTTTGCGGCAATCTTTTAGTAACTGCATAGATATATCTTTCAATCAAATCATTTTTCATTGTTATCCTCCAATAATCTATTAACATTTTTTGAAAAGTTATTCCAATGATTAACTACTCTCTCAAGTACAATCAAGCCATCATCAGTTATCTTATAGTATTTTCTTGGTTTTGCCTCACTTGTTTCCCACTCACTTTTTAACAGACCTTGAGATTCAAGACGCCTCATTAAAGGATAAAGTGTATTTGCTTCAATAGGTATATCATTATCCTGAAGTTTTTTGACAAGGTTATATCCATACATTGGTTCTTTTAGCTGGCTAAGAACCAAAAGTATCAATGTTCCTCGTCTTAACTCCAAAATAAGACCTGAAACTATTTCATCATGATTCATATACTTCACCTCACACCTTATTGTGTGTAATCATTATACTGTATATCACACACTATGTCAAGAAAAAATTTTTTCAATACAAAAAGGCAGAAGCCTAAGCCTCTGCCTTTTATAATATTCAGAAAATAATTATCAGTTTGTGATAGTTCTCTCTGTTTCCTTATCGAAGATATGAATTTTTTCAACATCGAATGCAATTTCGATTGGCTCGCCTGCTTCAGCAGTAGATGATGGGTCAACACGAGCAACAGCAGATTCGCCCTCGATTGTCATATAAACATAGATTTCAGCACCCATAAGTTCTGTAACTTCAACCTGTGCCTCAATAATGTCAGTTGCTCTCTCGAGGAACTCTGGGTCATCGTGAACATCTTCTGGACGGATACCGAGAATAACATCTCTGCCAACAAACTTAGAAAGAATGTTGTTCTTATTCTTAGACTCCGGAAGAGTAATAGTATACTTACCGAATGAAATACCGTAGTCTTCACCTGCTCTTACGATTGTAGCATTGATGAAGTTCATTTGAGGAGCACCCATAAATCCTGCAACGAAGAGGTTGCATGGCTTCTCATAGAGGTTTTGTGGTGTATCAACCTGCTGAATGAAGCCGTCCTTCATAACAACGATTCTATCACCCATTGTCATAGCCTCTGTCTGGTCATGTGTAACATAGATAAATGTTGTACCAAGTCTCTTATGAAGCTTAGAAATCTCTGTTCTCATCTGAGTACGGAGCTTAGCGTCGAGGTTTGAAAGCGGTTCGTCAAGGAGGAAGACCTTCGGGTCACGAACAATAGCACGACCAAGAGCAACACGCTGTCTTTGACCACCTGAAAGAGCCTTTGGCTTTCTTTCGAGAAGATGAGAAATATCAAGAATACGAGCAGCCTCTTCAACTCTTCTTCTCATTTCTTCCTTTGGAGTCTTTCTGAGCTTAAGACCGAAAGCCATGTTATCAAAAACAGTCATATGAGGATAAAGAGCATAGTTCTGGAAAACCATCGCAATATCTCTGTCCTTAGGTGAAATATCGTTAGAAAGGACATCACCGATATAAAGTTCGCCCTTACTGATTTCCTCAAGACCTGCAATCATACGGAGAGTAGTTGACTTACCACAGCCTGAAGGTCCAACAAAGATAATAAACTCTTTATCTTCGATTTCGAGGTTGAAGTCGCTAACAGCTACAACATTACCGTCATAAATCTTATATACATTTCTAAGTGATAAACTTGCCATAATTTGCTTCCTCCTGTGGGTAACCCGATTTAATTCAATAATAATATAATAACAGATTTGAAAAAAGAATGGTATTCATTTTTTTACTAAATCTAAGGTGTCCGGTTTATGTATATTGCCTAAAAACAAAAAAAGAGCCGTCTTTTTGTACAAATTGCATAGTTACTTTTGTGCAATTTGTGTAAAATTTATTCTAAGAACCATTTTTTATAATTTTAGTATCTTTAATTACACTATTCAAAGTATTTTTTCTCTACTCAAGGCTCGCCTGATTTCCTCTGAATCAAGCTCTCTTGCCTCTCCAAGTGAAAGCTTTTCATCAAGTAAAAGACCACCAATTCTAAGCCTTTTAAGTTCTAAAACTTCTGCCCCGACCGCATGAAACATTCTCTTAATCTGATGGAACTTGCCCTCACAAATTTCCACAAGAGCAGTATTATCGCTAATAATTTTCATATCCGCCGGCAGAAAATCATCTCCGCCTTCATTTATGCCTGTCCTGAATTTTTCAATATCGTTTTCTGTGAGCTTTCTGTCAACAACTGCTTCATATAGCTTATTGACATGGCTCTTAGGTGCAAGTAATTTATGCGAAAACTCCCCGTCGTCTGTAATTATAAGCAAACCCTCTGTATTTCTATCAAGCCTACCCGCAGGAAATAAATCCTTGCGTCTGAGTTCGGGCGGAAGTAGGTCAAGCACTGTTTTTTCTCGACTATCTCTGCTTGCAGAAACAACACCCTTCGGCTTATTTAACATTATATATATGTAACGCTTATATAAAATCGGTTCATCATCGAGAGTAATTTCACAGTTTTCGGGGTCAAATTTACCCTCAGGCCTCACTACAATTTTTCCATCAGCCTTTATTCTACCTTGTTTTATAAATGATTTTATTTCCTTTCGACTTGCAATATTCTGTGATGACAGAATTTTATCTATTCTTAAAAGAGCCATAAAAAATCCCCTTTCGGATAGATTTTAACATATCAATTTTATTCCTGCAAGCTTTCATTACGATGTTTGACAACGAATTACATATAATAGTATAATAATCAGGAATAAATATCCTCCCTATCTTGGGATAAATCAGGAGAAAAACAATGAGTCTGACAGTTTCAATCTGTGTAATTGCGTATAACGAGGAAAATACGATTTCAGGTATACTTTCGGATATTCTCTATCAAACATATCCGCACAAGCTTACTCAAATAATTCTTGTCAATTCACTCTCAGAGGATAACACGCAAAAAATAATGGAGCAATTTTCCCATTCAAACAGCAAAGATTATATAAGTGTAGATATTCTTCAAAATAATAAGCGTTCACAGGCATCGGGTTGGAACACTGCTCTTAAAAAGTCAATCGGTGATGTCATAATCAGAGTTGACGCACACGCATCTATCCCAAATGATTTTATAGAAAAAAATATCAATGTTATTGAAAGCGGAGAAAATATAAGCGGTGGTTCAAGACCTAACATTATAATAGACCCAACTCCAATGAAAGAAACTCTACTTCTCGCAGAAAGTTCTATGTTTGGCAGTTCAATAGCGTCTTATCGCAGAGAAAGCGATAAGAAACAATATGTAGACTCTATGTTTCACGCTGCATACAGACGAGAAGTCTTTGAAAATGTAGGCGGATTTGATGAAACTCTCGGCAGAACAGAAGATAACGAACTTCATTACCGTATGCGTCAGGCGGGATACAAATTTTGCCTTTCACCTGATATAATCTCATATCAACACACAAGAACAACTCTTAAAAAAATGCTTGCGCAGAAATTCGGAAACGGCAGATGGATAGGCTTAACTCTTGGAGTTTGTCCTAAATGCCTTTCTGTTTTTCATTTTGTACCATTCTGTTTTGTCTTGGCAATAATAGGCTGTATAGCACTAAACATAATAGGTATAGTCTGTGGACTTCAAATCTTAAAAGTACCTTTATATATTCTTGGAATAGCTTATCTATTAGCCGACCTTGTTATGACAATCACAGCTGTTATTCCGGCAAAAAAACATTTTAGCGAATTTCTTTTGCCATTTATCTTTCCTATGCTTCATATAGCATATGGGTTTGGAACAATCGTAGGAATATTTCAAATGCCGTTTTGGTTAAAGCACAGAGATAAAAATTCTAAAAAAAATATTGATAGTGTAAGTATTGAAATGAAAAAATTAAGTAAAAGTCGAGAATAATTATTTTAATATTTAAATATGTATAAAATTAACTTTAATTTATACCTAATATTATATTTAAATGTATCATAAATTTGGCGTTTTGATTATTATTTATAAAAATTTTATAAAATTTTGTAATATCTATTGAAAATTCCGAAAGAATTTAGTATAGTTAAATAGATGAGTAAATTTGAAAGCGGTGATATTTTATGCAGTGTCCTGAATGCGGTAGCGAGTGGAAAGCAAGCAATCGCATAGATCTCATACAGCGTTGCCCTTTCTGCGGTGCAAGCCTTGAAAAAGAAGCTCCAAGACAAATAACCTTCACTAATGCTAAGGAAGGTGTTCGTTATATTGTCGATAATTTCGGCAGTGATGTAATTGTTGATAATGAACAATTTACAAAGCTTCTAAACAAGTTTATGCCTAAGCTCAAGCAGGAAAGAAAAGTAATTGTCGAAGCAATGAACGAAGGAGTCTGTACTACATTGTACGATGCTACAGACCAAAGCGAAATTGATAAGTGTATTGCAATTCTCCAGTCAATCAAAATTTTGACGCAAGATGCCTGCATGGCTGAAAAATGGGCATGCTATGCTGTAGAAACTATAGTATACGCTCTCGGATGGAGTGTTCCTATGTTTGGAATTACTCCAAATATTCATATGTATCAAATTCCAGAAACAGTAAGTCACCCTTGGAATCAAGAGAATTCAAACGAAGTCTGGGTTCAGCCTGATAAAGTTTGGGTTAATCCTGTTGAAAGCAATGGTGATACATGGGATGATAAGAAACAGGAAGTAATAGAAGTATCAGAAGAAGAGCTTAATAAGCCATCTCACCATACTCAAGATGATTTCTATGTTTACGAACCTCAGATATTTGAGCAGTCACCTGAAAATGATAAATCTGTCGAACAACAATCTGAAGAACTAAACAAGACTAATACAGAATCATCTGTCTCTGAAACCCCTGCCGAAGAGCAAAAAGAACCAGTTATCGAGTCACCTGTCTTTGAAGCTCCTACCGAAGAAGCTAAAGAGCCGGTTATCGAATCACCTGTCTTTGAAGCTCCTACAGAAGAAGCTAAAGAATCGGTTATCGAGTCACCTGTCTTTGAAGCTCCTACAGAAGAAGCTAAAGAGCCGGTTATCGAGTCACCTGTTTTTGAATCTCCTACCGAAGAAGCTAAAGAATCGGTTATCGAGTCACCTGTCTTTGAAGCTCCTACAGAAGAAGCTAAAGAACCGGTTATCGAGTCACCTGTTTTTGAATCTCCTACCGAAGAAGCTAAAGAACCGGTTATCGAGTCACCTGTCTTTGAAGCTCCTACCGAAGAAACTAAAGAACCGGTTATCGAGTCACCTGTCTTTGAAGCTCCTACTGAAGAAACTAAAGAACCGGTTATCGAGTCACCTGTTTTTGAAGCTCCTACCGAAGAAGCTAAAGAATCGGTTATCGAGTCACCTGTCTTTGAAGCTCCTACAGAAGAAGCTAAAGAACCGGTTATCGAGTCACCTGTTTTTGAATCTCCTACCGAAGAAGCTAAAGAACCGGTTATCGAGTCACCTGTCTTTGAAGCTCCTACTGAGGAATCTACAGAGCCAGTTATCGAGTCACCTGTCTTTGAAGCTCCTACCGAAGAAGCTAAAGAGCCGGTTATCGAATCACCTGTCTTTGAAACACCAGTAGAAGAATCTGAAAATAATACAAGTGAACATACAAACGAGCAGGTTGAACAAAACTCTGCTCCTCAACAAACACCATTTGGTTCATCACCCGAGCAACAATATAATCCTTGGGCTTATGGTCCGTGGGGTATGCCACCTCAACAAGGTGTTGAGGGTCAGCAACAGCCTTATAATCCTTGGGCTTACGGTCCTTATGGTATGCCTCCTCAACAAGGTGCTGAGGGTAAGCAACAGCCTTATAATCCTTGGGCTTACGGTCCTTATGGTATGCCTCCTCAACAAGGTGCTGAGGGTAAGCAACAGCCTTATAATCCTTGGGCTTACGGTCCTTGGGGTATGCCTCCTCAACAGGGGGCTGAAGGTCAGCAACAGCCTTATAATCCTTGGGGTATGCCTCCTCAACCTAACGCTCAACAAAATCCTGTAAATGAGCCTGTTCCGCAACCTGTTGAAGAAGTAAAATCTGAAGCTGAAAAGGAACCTGAGCCACAACCCGAACCACAGCCTGAACCTGAGCCACAGCCTATTGAAAAAGAAACTGAGCCAGAGCCGGTTGCTGAAACAAATCCGGAATCAGAGGCTCCATTCATTCCACAGCCAGAATCAACAGCCAAGAAAAATAATGTTGATATAGACCAATATATGAATGCTCCATGGGCTGTACATAACAGAGGAAATAGTAGAGTTGCTGATGTTAAACCTATTGATATTCCAACAAATTCAACTGGTACATCAGACCGTACAAATGGTTTCAGCGTTTCAAACACAGCGTTACATCAAGAAACTCCGGTTTCTGCTGAACCGGTAATTCAAACACCGGCAGAAAATCATGAACCTATTCACAAGGTTGACCTTTCTTCCTTAAATATAAAACCATCTGATGAGCCTATTTCTAAGCCATCGATGGAAAAGCCGTCAATGGAAACCATGCCAGTTGTTGAAATTCCGATTCCTCAACCAGAGACAAATGTTGCTCCGGCTGAAGAGCCTACAGCAGAAAATATTGTAGTAAATATTCCAGAACCAAGCGTTCCCGAAACTTCAAGCACCAGTGAAGTATTCACAAAGGAAGACGCTAATAAGTTCACCCTCAATCATATTCAAATTCCTGAGGGCGTTATTCGTATTGATGACGAAGCCTTTAAAGATAATCAAAAGATAGAAGCTGTCGCACTTCCTAAATCTCTTAAAGAAATCGGCGATAGTGCATTTGAGGGCTGCATCAAGCTTATTACAATCAATATTCCTGATGGTGTTACTGAAATAGGAAAATGTGCATTTAAAGGTTGTTCTTCAATTACATCTATTAAACTTCCTGATAGCATCACAAGAATAAATGCAGAGTGCTTTGGTAGCTGTGAAAAACTCAAAGATTTCAAGATACCATCATCAATACAACATATAAGCAGACATGCTTTTATGAACTGCGCAAGCATAGTTGATATTGAAATTCCTGATGGCATTCACGGTCTTGCTGAAAACATATTCAGCGGTTGTAAGTCACTCCAAACAATTAAAGTTCCTGAAAGTGTATCTCAAATACATAAGAATTGTTTTAGCTGGTGTGAATCTCTTACAACAATAAATCTTCCTGAAGCTGTCACAGAAATCGCTCCGGGTTCATTCACAGGCTGTGAAAAGCTTAAAACTCTCGATATTCCATCAAGAATTACAAAAATAGGTTACGGTGCATTCAGTAAGTGTTCAGGACTTAAATCCCTCACGCTTCCTGATACTATTACAGAAATCGAAGAAAATGCATTTCTCGGTTGTCGTTCTCTTGTTGTTTATTGTTCACAAGACAATGCCTATATCAAGAGATATTGCCGACTTAATCGTGTAAGATGCAAGAGCATCACCTAAACTAAAATACTTAAAAGCCTCTCGTTAATTCGAGAGGCTTTTTCCATTAAAATATCATTGCTAAAATATACAAATCAAGCTCATATTTCATCATTCATTACCTTACACAAAATTTTCTATGAAATTTCTTTTAAAAGGTTGATTTTTTTCTTATTTTTGTGTAAAATGTATAGAGAGATTTTATATTATCGGGCGATAATTCATACGAACTATATATTAAACATAAAGTGAGGTATAAATATGTCTAACAGACTTTTTCAAGGCGTTATCCACCAAATGAGAGATACCATCGACCGTGCCATCGGAGTTATTGACGAAACATCTGTCGTTATCGCTTGCAGTGAACTTGGCAAAATTGGCGAAGTAAACGAAAATATTACAACAGATATGCTCTCCTCCGCCGCACCTTTTGTACTTAACGGCTATACTTACAAGCCTTTCGGCAGTAAGCCAAGATGTGAATATGCTGTTTTTGTAGCAGGCAACGATGACCTTGCGCAAAAATATGCTATGCTTCTCGCTATATCTCTCGGAAGCATAAAACAATATTATGATGAAAAATATGACCGCGGCAATTTCATCAAAAATGTCATACTTGACAATATCCTTCCTGGCGATATATACTTAAAAGCAAAAGAACTTCGTTTCAATTCTGAGGTTACTCGTGTATGTTTCGGCATCAAAATTATCTCTAAAAACGATATTTCTGCTTATGATGTCATTCAGAATCTCTTCCCTGATAAGAGCAAGGATTTTGTTATCAATATCAATGAATCCGATATAGCGCTTGTCAAGGAAATTAAGCCAGAAACAGATTCTAAAAACCTCGAGAAACTTGCAAGTTCTATTGTAGATACGCTTTCCGGCGAATTCTATACACACTGCGTTATCGGTATAGGAACTCCTGTTGAGGGAATTAAAGACCTTGCCCGTTCTTATAAAGAAGCACAGATTGCCCTTGAGGTTGGTAAAGTATTCGATACAGAAAAGACTATCGTAAGCTATGATAATCTCGGTATCGCTCGTCTTGTCTATCAACTTCCAACAACACTCTGCGATATGTTCCTTAAAGAAGTATTCAAGCGTGGTTCTATCGAGTCTCTTGACCAAGAAACTCTCTTCACAATTCAGCGTTTCTTCGAGAATAACCTTAATGTTTCAGAAACATCAAGAAAACTCTTTGTTCACAGAAACACTCTTGTTTATCGTCTTGAGAAGATTAAGAAGCTTACCGGCCTTGACCTCAGAGAATTTGAAGATGCTATCGTATTCAAAGTAGCACTTATGGTTAAGAAATATCTTTCATCTAACCCAATAAAATACTAATTTTGTAAACATAAACATTACAGACTCAAGAATAAAGTTGTCTTGTAGCAGGCAGTTTTCTGTCTCTATAAGGCGACTTCTTGGTTTATATAGGGATTAATTTTTTATTAATACTATACAAATATCGAAAAATGTCAAAATATATTACATCGATATTGTATAAACAATATTTTTAATATTAAACTTCCCTATTATTTACTAAAAGAAAGGTCTTATCTATGATTCATTTTAAAAATGTATCCAAAGTATATCCAACAGGCACAAAAGCTCTCGAAGATATAAATTTGGATATAAACAAAGGAGAGTTCGTCTTTATAGTCGGACCTTCCGGAGCAGGAAAAAGTACATTTCTAAAACTAATTATGCGTGAAGAAGCTGCCACAGAAGGCGAAATTTCTGTAAACGGTTATAATCTTATAAAAATCAAAAAACGAAAAATCCCATATCTACGCAGAACCATGGGAATAGTTTTTCAGGATTTCAGACTTATTGAAAAAATTTCTGTTTTTGATAATGTTGCCTTTGCTATGAGAGTAATCGGCGTTTCCGAAAAATCTGTCCGTAAGCGTGTCGAGTATATTCTCGGTCTTGTCGGACTCTCAGAAAAAGCCGACCGCAAACCAAGCGAACTTTCAGGCGGCGAGCAACAGCGCGTCAGCCTTGCAAGAGCATTGGTAAATAATCCTGAACTCATAATTGCTGACGAGCCTACTGGAAATATCGACCCAGAACTTTCATATGAGATTATGGAACTTCTTGTTGAAATAAATAAGCGCGGCACAACAGTTTTAATTGTCACACACGAACATAACCTCGTAAATGAATTCGGTGGCAGAATTATCAAAATCAACGGCGGAAAAATTGTCGGTGATTATATTCGGGAGGTAGAGCAATGAAATTCAGAAGCTCAGGCTATCTCATAAAAGAGGGCATAAAAAGTATTTGGACTAACCGAATGATGTCGCTTGCAAGTATAGGCGTTCTTATTTCTTGCCTTTTGATTACAGGTGCGGCTGTCGTTACATCTATGAACGCCTCAAGCCTTA
This sequence comes from Pseudoruminococcus sp., assembly GCF_047012705.1. Taxonomy (NCBI): domain Bacteria; kingdom Bacillati; phylum Bacillota; class Clostridia; order Eubacteriales; family Acutalibacteraceae; genus Pseudoruminococcus; species Pseudoruminococcus sp. The sequence continues at coordinate 72,670 of NZ_JBKXNW010000001.1, forward strand.
TCTCATCTATTGGCGATACTAATATGATTACCGTATATCTTGACCCACAAATTTCTGATGTTGACGCTCTTAAGCTTGGCGCTAAATTTGATTTGACTGATAATGTAAAATCAAGCGAATTTTACTCAAAATCTAAGGCTATCGAAGATTATCAGGAAATGCTTGGCGATGATATTTATGCCAATATGAAAGGTGAAAATAACCCTTTGCCGCACGCATATAAAGTAAGCTTAGAAGATTTCTCAAAATATGAAGAAACCGTAAAAGAAATTAAAAAAATTGACGGCGTATATCAAATAGGAAACCGCAGTGATATTGCAAGAAAGCTTACTAAGCTAAATACTTTAGTAACATACATAGGTATAGCCGCCGTAATAATTTTGGGACTTGTTACGCTTTTTATAATTTCAAATACAGTTAAAATGACAATGTATTCCAGACGCTTTGAAATTAGCATAATGAAATCTGTCGGTGCAACAAATTCATTTGTACGAATACCGTTCTTGGTTGAAGGTATGGTTATAGGTCTTATTTCAGGAGTTATTTCATCTATTGTTATGATTGCTCTGTATAATCCTATATTGGAATCCGTCCGTGGCATTGCGTCCGTCGTATATAAAGCAAGTATTCCTATATCCGATATTTGGATTTATATTATTCTTGCATTCTTAGGTTCTGCTGTTCTTATAGGTGCTTTAGGAAGTTTTATATCTGTTTCAAAATACCTCAAAAAAGAAGGAGGAGAGATTCTTGGCTGGTAAAAAAAGAAAAAAGACCTTGGTTATTACTGCCTCAATACTAACTATGGCTCTTGCACTCTCACAGTCCACCTTCGCATTTGATGCTGAATCTAACAAAAGTGAACAAGCCGCATTGCAAAAGCAAGCTGAGCAATATGAAAACACGCTCAAAAAAACGCGCAATAATATTTCCGAAAAACAAGAGTATGCAAAGGCTCTTCAAGGAAAAATTGAAATTCTTAGCAAGCAAATAAAGCTAAGCGATGAAAAAATCATTGCACTTAACAAAAGCATTAAGCAAAAGCAAGCTGAAATTGACGATAAGCTTTCTAAAATTGAAAATAAAATGACTCAACTTCGTGCCAGACTTCGTGCTATTTATATGGCAGGTGATACCTCGTCTCTTGAAATTATTCTTGGAGCAAAAGATTTTTCCGATTTTATCGACAAAGCTGAGCTTGTTGAAAGCATTTCATCTTATGACAGTAACTTAATTAGCGAACTTAAAGCAGAAATGTCCACCATAAGCGAACAGCAAAAATCCTTGCAAGCAGAAAAAAACTCTGTTGAAAAGGCAAAGAAATCGCTTGAAAGCCAAAAAAGCGAAATTAATAAGCTCTCCGAAGAAAATAGTTCTATTATTGCCGAACTTCAAGGAGTAGAAAGTGCAACTCTTGATTCAATCGGAGAAAACAAAGAAAGCCAAGCTGCACTCGAAAAAGAACTTAAAGAATATTTCGAACAACAGAAAAAACAGGCTGAAGAGAATGCAAAAAAGCAAAATTCCAATAATAAACCATCTAATAATAATTCAAGTAACAATCCCACAAAGCCAAGCAATAATTCTAACAACAATTCTAATAATAACTCTAATAATAATTCTAACAACAACTCTAACAATAACAATAACAATAACGATAATGATAATGATAATCCAACACCAACGCCTACTCCAAGCTACGGTGAATATGTGTGGCCATGCCCAGGATTTTATTATCTCATATCTACATTTGATGAAAACCGAGGCGCAAGTAATCATGGTGCATTAGATATAGCCGGCGGCGGAATTTATGGTGCACAGGTCATCGCCGCAAGAGAAGGTACGGTTGTTTCATCATATAGCGGCTGTACTCACGATTATGGTAAAAGCTCGTCCTGCGGCTGTGGAGGCGGTTATGGAAACTATGTAGTAATAGAACACAGTGATGGCAAAACAAGCTTATATGGCCATCTATCAGCTGTTTATGTAAGCTATGGTGACCATGTAAGCACTGGTCAACTTATAGGTCGTGTAGGTTCAACCGGATATTCGACAGGACCACACCTACATTTTGAAACAAAGTATTCAACCATATGGGACCATTCCCAACGCTATAATCCGCTTGATGAATACCCGGGATTATTTTAACTCAAAATTTTAAATAAAACGCTATAAATTAAAACCTCTGTAACTCAGATAATAAGTTACAGAGGTTTTTTGTCTAATATTAAAATGTTATCTTTATTTCCGTACCAAAGCCCTCGGAGCTTTTCAGGTCAATTTTAGCGTCATAAAGCTCGCATATATGCTTAACTATTGCCAAACCTAAACCCGTTCCTCCTCTTTCCTTAGAACGACTTTTATCGACGCGATAAAATCTTTCAAAAATCCTTGCTCTATGTTCGGGCGGAATACCTATTCCTGTATCCTTAACATCAATAAATCCGTTTCCAACCGTAATATCCACCTTACCGTCTTTATCACGGTTATACCTTACGGCATTATCACAGAGGTTTTGAACAAGTTCTGTAAGTAAGGTCATATTTCCTCGCATAATATAACTTTCGCCACTTACTTTAACTACTACGCCCTGTCTTTCTGCCTGAACTGCAATATCATCAGCACATTTCTGAGCAATAGTAAGCAAATCTACTGTTTCTTTCCGTATAGCCTCAACCTTTTGACTATTATCAAGCCTTGAGAGAAGAATAATATCACTGATAAGTGATAAAAGTCTTGCAGATTCCTTACGAATTCTGCCAGCAAAATTCTTTATATCTTCCTCTTTTACAATTCCTGCTTCAATCATTTCCGCATAACCAGAAATAGATGTAAGTGGGGTTTTAAGTTCGTGAGAAACATTAGCAGTAAACTCCTGCCTCATGCTTTCAATTTCTTTCTTCTCAGTAACATCTATTATAAGACAGATAACACCAATTTGTTCTCCCTGTGATGCAACCGGATTCGCAATCATTTGATATATTCTTCCGTTAAGCATAAGCTCAAGCGAACTATTTTCGCCATCAAGAGCTTTATCAACGCAATCGTTTACATCTTTATCTCTTGAGATATAAAGTAAACTATCGTGTTTAAGATTTACATCACCTACATTAAATATCCTTTTTGTAGCCTCGTTCATAAGTAGAATATTTTTATCGAGGTCAAGCAGAATCATTCCTTCTGCCATATTTTGAATAATAGCTGCAACCTTATTTTTTTCTCTTTCAACCTTACCAAGCTGATACCTAATTTCTCGCTTTTGTGCAATAATTTCGGTAATAAACGGAGATAATTCGGGATAAATATCATCTGCGTCAATATCAGTTCCAATATCATCAACGCTTTCCGAAAGCTTTGTAATAGGCTTGATAATTTTCTTTGTAAGAAAGAATCCTATTGCAAGCGACATAACCAAAAGCAATATAAATATCAAAATCATATATGGAAGTATACTTGTAAATACGCTATTTAGAGCATCTGCATCCTTTGCAACTCTAAGTATATTTCCATCAGAAAGCTTCATTGCATAATAATATGTATTGGTACGAGTAGTTTTTGAATATCTTGAAGAATATCCCTCACCATCTCGTAAAGCCTCTTGAATTTCTGAGCGTTCAAGATGATTTTCATCACTTTTCTTTTCGCTATCAAAGATAACGCTTCCGTCGGTTGTGATAAGAGTAATTCTCGTCTGTCCCTTTGCAAAATCTTTCAGCTTATTATTATCCGAAATATAATCATAGCTTGTCGCAATAAGCTGTGCATCAGTTTTAAGGTCAGTATTCACCTGATTCTGAAAAGCGTTAAAAAATACTAACCACGTAATAAGCGAAACCAAAATAGCAGTAACAAGTCCCATTATAAAAAGGTGAGTATTTATTTTTCCTTCCAAAAAAATCACCGCCTATTAATTTTTAGCCTTCTAAGTATAACGGGAAACCCTCAAAGCAAGGATTTCCCGTTAGTCATTTCTAATTATCATTCAATTATACGAATAAAGCTAATTATTCGCCAAGCTTATATCCGACATTTCTAATGGTTTTAATGACAGAACCACTTTCTCCCAGCTTTTGTCTTAAGGTTTTTATGTGCATATCAACGGTTCGGCTTTCTCCTTCATATTCAAAGCCCCAAACCTTATTCATTATTTTTTCTCTTGTAAGGACAATTCCTTTATTCATTATAAGAAATTTCAAAAGCTCATATTCCTTAAAGGTTAACTCCGTAGGCTTTTCATCAACCGTAACAACATGCTTTTCATCGTCGATATTGATGTTCTGATAACTTATTCCATCAGACGGTTGCTGTTGCTTTTCTGTTCGGCGTAAAAGAGCCTTAACACGAGAAACCAACTCCATAACGCCAAAAGGCTTTGCTATATAGTCATCCGCACCCATATCAAGTCCCTTAACAGTGTCAAGTTCAGTTGATTTAGCCGTCACCAATATAACAGGAATATTTTTTGTCTTATCATTAGCACGAAGCTTTTTAAGAATAGAAAGTCCGTCCTCATCTGGCAACATAATATCAAGAAGTATCATAGAAGGCTGTTTTTCAAGACAGCTATCGAAAACTTCTTTTCCCGAATCAAATTGTACTATGTCATAGCCGCTGTTCTTGAGAGCATAGCTTTCAAGCTCCCTTATATCTGTATCGTCCTCAACAACATAAATAATCAATTACCGTCATACTCCTCGTGATGACCTAATATTGAAAAAATAACCCAATCTGCAAGATTAACCGCATGGTCGCCTATTCTCTCAAAATATTTAGCCACCATAATAAGGTCTATTGCCTGTTCGCCGTTATTTACATCTTCTCTTATAAGCTCAATAAGGTCGTTTTTTATTGTTACGAAAAGGTTGTCTACAATATCATCTCTTGCAAAAACCGAGCGAGCAAGTTCCAAATCTCTCTTAACAAAGGCGTCTACACTCGTTGTAACCATTTCAATAGTAGCCTTAGCCATCTGTTCGATATGGTCAAGTCGTTTAATATACTGTGTTTTAGCCATAAGAATCGTCAGCTCAGAAATATCTGCCGCCTGGTCGCCTATACGCTCCATATCAGTAATCATCTTGATTGCAGATGAAATAAGTCTCAAATCAGATGCAACAGGCTGTTGTTGAAGTAAAAGCTTCAGACAAATGTTTTCAACTTCCTTTTCTTTCTGGTCAATCTCTCTATCGAATTCTACATTTTCTCGTGCAACTTCGATATTCTGATTGATAAGTGCATTATATGCTCTCGCAATAGCTGTCTCAATAAGAGAACCCATCTCTATAAGCTCATTGTTCAGCTTTCTAAGCTGCATATCGAAACTGTTTCTCATTATCCGAACCTCCCCGTAATGTAGTCCTCTGTTCTTTTATCTTGTGGAGTAGAGAATAATTTCTCTGTTTCATCATATTCTACGACCTCGCCAAGAAGGAAAAAGGCAGTTTTATCGGAGATACGGGCAGCCTGCTGCATATTATGCGTAACCATAATAATAGTATACTCGTTTTTCAAATCCATTGCAAGGTCTTCTATCTTTGAAGTCGAAATCGGGTCTAAGGCACTTGTCGGTTCGTCCATAAGCAAAACCTCAGGTTTAACAGCTAAGGCTCTTGCTATGCAAAGTCTTTGTTGCTGACCACCGGAAAGTCCTAAAGCACTTTTTTTGAGCCTGTCCTTGAGTTCGTCCCAGATAGCCGCGTTTTTAAGTGAAGTTTCAACAATTTCATCAAGCTGTGCCTTAGAGCGAATACCATGTGTACGAGGTCCGTAAGCGATATTATCATAAATGCTCATCGGAAAAGGATTAGGCTTCTGAAAAACCATTCCTACTCTTTTTCTTAAGATATTAACGTCCATATCACCGAAAATATCCTCTCCGTCAAGAAGAATATCGCCTGTAATTTTACAACCTTCAACGAGGTCATTCATTCTGTTTAATGATTTAAGCAAAGTAGACTTGCCGCAGCCTGAAGGTCCGATAAATGCGGTAATCTCTTTTTCTTTCATTTTTAGATTAATATTTTTCAAAGCGTGAAACTTACTGTAATATAAATCAACGCCCTCAACAACAATTTTATCTTTTTTATTTGACATAATGCCACGCCTTTCCGATTATTTCTTGGTAATTTTCTTAGCAACTACACTTGAGAGCCAGTTAATTAAAAGCACAAGTACAAGAAGTACAACTGCCGTTGCATACGCCTGATTAGTGTGTAAACCCTCATTAGAAAGGTTATACATATGAACTGCAAGTGTTCTTGTCGAGGACATAAGGTCCTTCGGGTAATCCGCAACCGCACCGGCTGTATAGATAAGTGCCGCAGTTTCACCGACAACACGACCGATAGCAAGGATAACACCCGCAAGTATACCGGGAACAGCTGACGGCAAAACAATCTTAAAAACTGTTCTCAGCTTGCCGGCTCCAAGTCCAAAGCTACCCTCACGGTATGAATCAGGCACAGAAAGCAATGCTTCTTCTGTTGTTCTCATAATAAGTGGAAGAATCATAATTGCAACTGTAAAAGAACCTGCAAGAAGCGAATAACCCCAATGAAGAGCTTCTACAAAGAAGAGCATACCAAACAAACCATATACAATAGATGGTATACCTTGAAGCGTTTCAGCCGCTGTACGAACAACCGAAACAAGCTTATTACCACGCTTTGCATATTCTACAAGATATATTGCCGAAAAAATTCCAAGCGGAACAGCAATTATAAGTGAAAGTAAGGTCATAAGAATAGTATTTACAAGCGCCGGAACAAGAGAACAGTTATCAGAAGTATATTTCAGCGAAAATATATCCGCATTTATATAAGGAATACCCATTACAAGAATATATCCGATAAGAAAGACAACTGTTGCCATAGTTGCAATAGCTGCAACCCATACAAGAAGGTAAAGTATGAGTGAAGTAGGATGATTTTTATACTGCTTAAATTTCTGAGCAAAAGTCTGAACATTTCTCGCCTTAATCTTATCTACATCAATCTCATTACTTTTATTAGTTTCAATAACATTTTCAGCCATCATTCAGACCTCCTTTTTACTACTGAAAGAAGAGCGTTTATTAGAAGAATAAGTACAAAGAGTACAACGCCCGTTGCAATAAGTGCTTCGCGATGCAAGCCCGATGCGTAACCCATTTCCATAACAATATTTGTTGTAAGAGTTCTTACCCCGCTTAAAACGCTATTAGGAATAATCGCCTGATTACCTGCAACAAGTATAACAGCCATTGTTTCGCCAATAGCTCTACCTATTCCAAGAACAATTCCTGCAAGAATACCAGACTTTGCAGCAGGTAGTATTACTCTGAAAACTGTTCTTTCGTGAGTTGCACCCAAACCGAGCGAGCCCTCGTAATAGCTATCTGGAACAGCTCTTATGGCACTTTCAGAAACAGTAATAATAGTAGGGAGAATCATAATTCCAAGAAGAATAGATGCGGTAAGTATACTACCTGTTCCATTTCCGCCGATATTATCACGAATAAACGGTACAAGAACAACTAAGCCAAAAAAGCCATAAACAACTGATGGAATACCTGCAAGAAGTTCAACTGCCGGCTTTAATACTTTATATATATGTTTAGGACAGAACTTTGCGAGATAAACTGCTGTAAGAAGTCCAATCGGCACACCTACGACCAAAGCACCTGCTGTTACATATATAGAACCAAGAATCATCGGGAAGATACCATATTCTGCCGGTTCATTTGATGGTGCCCAAGTAGAACCACCAATGAAATTAAATATTCCGATTTTAGCCATTGCAGGAACGCCATTTGCAAAGAGGAATATGCAAATCAAGGCAACCGCCGCAATCGACACAAGTGCTGCTATGAAGAACACCACTTTCATAATTTGTTCTTTATATTTTACCATTTTATAACCACCTTGTTGTTAAGGACGGCGTTTATGCCGCTTAGCGTGATACACAGTTGCTCTTTTATACTGTGAATCGTTCTTGTTCGTTTAAAAATCATTTTTACATAGGTATGGAACGGCAATTTCATTATTGCCGCTCCCACCAAAATAACTTTATTTATCTTTAATTAAATTACTTCAATTTCCAAGTTGTAATTGAACCGTCATAAAGACTCTTAATTTGGTCAAGTGTAAGGTTGTCTGTTGGGTTTGAATTACTTCCGATAACTGCGATACCGTCAAGGGCTATTTTTTGTGGTGTAAGGCTTTCTTTTTCATCGTCCTTAAGGTCACGAGAAGACATTGCAATCTGGCAAGTTCCGCTTATAGCCGCCTTAATACCTGAAGAAGAATCCTGTGTCTGAAGTTCAATCTCTGCACCTGTATTGATTTGCTTATATGCTTCAACAAGCTTTTCCATTACAGGAGAAACTGAAGAAGAACCAGCTATAACAATCTTACCTGCCGGCTTAGAACCTGCATAAGCCTTTGCATCATCTATTACGCTGACATAACCTTCTTTTGTAATAACATCTTGTCCGTCTTTACTAAGGATATAAGAGATGAAATCTTTTGTAAGGTCATCGCCTTCACCCTTTGTTGCAATATTAAATGGACGAGAAATCTTATATGTGCCATTCTTGACATTCTCTGCTGTTGCTTCAACGCCGTCTACTTTGAAAGCTTTAACTGTATCATTCAAAGAACCGAGTGAAATATAACCGATTGCATACTGATTACCAGCGACGCTACTCATAACAGCCTGTGTATTATTAAGTGTAGATGCAGAAGCGGTTGTGTTATCCTTCTTAGAACCGTCACTGCCCTTTTCAAGAAGTCCTGTAAGTTCTATAAAAGCATCTCTTGTACCCGAACCATTCTCACGAGTAATTACTGTAACTTGCTTTGTTTTATCAAATGAAGATGTATCTGCTGAACCCGTTGTGCCAGATGATGAACCATTTCCTGAGTTACTGTTACAAGCTGTAAATGCTGAAACTGCCAATACTGAGGCTGCCAATACTGCCAAAATCTTCTTTGTTGATTTTACTTTCATTTCCAAACAATCTCCTTTTTTTACTCTAAACAATTTTTATTTTCCGGGTACAAGAATATTCTATGCTATGCTCGTAAAATTAAAAAGCAAACGACAGTAAAAGATATGTAAAATACAATTCCAATTTCTTTCATAAAATAAATATTCAATAAATCATTTTAAATCTATTAATCTTATCATATCCCGTCGATTTTTAATTATTTATGTTAAAAATCATCTTTTTTACACAGAATTTACACAGAATTTATAAAACTGACATTTACGGCAAGTATAAAAAGTTTTCAACCATTTTGTTTGTTAGATTTAATTAAAATAATTTGAGAAAAATCAATTATTTAGAATTTTAAGCAATTTACATTTCAAGAAATTTATGTAATAATGAATATGTTGTAGCATTTTTATCTAATTTTTACTTTTATTTTTTTAGGTAATTCTCAGGTAAGACCTATATAATAAAAGCGTAAAAATTCCCTCGTTAAAACTGAAAATTAGGAGAGGTATTATGGACATTCTGTCAATTTTTACTTTGTTCGGCGGATTGGCGTTTTTCCTTTTCGGAATGAATTTTATGGGCGACAACTTAGAGAAACTCTCTGGCGGTAAGCTCGAAAGAATTCTTGAAAAACTGACCAATAACACCATCAAGGGAGTTCTTCTCGGTGCGGGTGTAACCTGCATCATTCAATCCTCGTCTGCAACAACTGTTATGGCTGTCGGCTTTGTCAACTCAGGAATTATGAAGCTCTCACAAGCTATCGGAATAATTATGGGTGCAAATGTCGGTACAACCATTACGGCGTGGATTCTAAGCCTCACAGGCATACAGGGTGACAGTCTTTTAATGAAACTACTTAAGCCCGAAAGCTTTTCGCCTATCATAGCTGTTATAGGTATTATCCTTATTATGCTATGTAAGGAAGGAAAAAAGCGTGATGTGGGTAACATTCTCGTAGGTTTTGCCATTCTTATGTTTGGTATGGAAACTATGAGTGACGCTGTTAAGCCACTCGCTGAAATTCCTGAGTTTGCAAGCTTCCTCACAATGTTTGAAAACCCATTCTTCGGCGTTATCGCAGGTGCTTTGTTGACGGCTATTATTCAAAGCTCGTCAGCCTCTGTCGGTATTCTGCAAGCTCTTACCGTAACCGGTGCAATATCCTTTGCCTCGGCTATACCTATTATAATGGGACAAAACATAGGTACTTGTGCAACAACCCTTATTTCATGCATAGGTGCAAATAAGAACGCAAAACGCACAGCCTTTGTTCATCTATACTTTAATATTATAGGCACAATCGTATGGCTTTCTCTTTTCTATATTGCAAATGCAATATTCCATTTTGGATTCATCAATCAGGCTACAACCCCTGCAGATATTGCTCTTGTACATTCCCTTTTTAACCTCGCATCTACTGCCCTTCTTTTGCCTTTCGCAAAACAGCTTGGCAAGCTTGCTACGCTCACAATCCCTGATAAGGGCGATGATGACGATATGCCATTTATTGATGAGCGTTTCCTCAATGCACCGTCATTCGCTGTTGAGCAGTGCAAAAATATGACAAACAAAATGGCAGAGCTTTCAAAGAAAAATCTCTTCCTCGCTATGTCACAAATCGGTCATTATTCTCAAAAAGATGATAATGAAATCACCGAAAATGAGAATAAGATTGATATGTATGAAGATGTCCTCGGAACATATCTCGTCAAGCTGAGTAGTAAGAGCCTTACAATTAAGGATAGCAATGAAATTTCTAAGATACTTCATGCAATCGGCGATATTGAAAGAATTGGTGACCACGCAGTAAATATCTTAGGTGTTGCCAAAGAAATGGACGAAAAGAAACTTTCTTTCTCGGACAAGGCTCAGGAAGAAATCGGTATTCTTTCAGATGCGATAAAAGAAATTGTAACAAAAACTATGGACTCTTTTGAAAACTCAAATGTAACAACTGCGCATATGGTAGAGCCTCTTGAGGAAGTTATTGACGAGCTTAAAGCGGAACTTAAAATCCGCCACATCAGACGACTTCGTGAAGGTCGCTGTACTATTGAGCTTGGCTTTATTCTTCAGGATCTCATCACAAACTACGAACGAATTTCAGACCATTGCTCTAATATAGCAGTTTGTGTTATTGAGATTGATAAGGCTGCATTTGATACACACGAGTATTTACACGAAATCAAGACAGGCTCTGATTCAGATTTTGTAAAGTATTTTCAGGAATATGAAAATAAATATGCTCTTCCAAAAAGCAATACTAAGGCAACCTGATTAAAAACTTATATAAAATGAAATGGGAACGATTCGTAATTGAATCGTTCCTATTTTTATTGCTGAGAATCCCCTGACAAAAAACTTTAAAGTTTTGCTCAAGCTTTTTCAAAAGCTTGTAGTTTCCAAAGACAAAGCCTTTAGTCGCCGTCTGCGGACAGCGAAATGCTTTATACTTTTCTAAACGCAGGGGTTGTGAAGTGCCTCCGTTGCCAAAACGCAAAATTACTCTACAAGTTCCACTTGTAATAAATAAGGCAAGATTGTCGCCATAGTCGAAGTAATTACCACAATTCGCCCCTACAATCCCCTACAATAATATATTTATTCCGCAAGAATTTCCTCAAGAATAGTAGCTGCATCTTCAACACAACCACGACATTCACGAAGCGGAACACCATTATTATTAGAGCCTTTCAATTCGTGACATAGCTCTGAACCATTCTTTTCTCTGAATCTTGAAGTCAGTTTTCTTATAATTTTATATGTTGCACCCTTGCTTATAGGTTCTTGTGGATTAGCACAACTATTTTTCATACTAAGTATTATAGCTGCACCGGAAATAGCCCCACAAGTTCCCTGCATATCGCCAAGACCTAAACCAAAGCCTTCTGTGAGTGCAAACATTGTCTTTTCATCAATACCAACTTCGTCACAAAATGCACAAGCAACAGCCTGACTGCAATTATAACCATTTTTATGATTTTCCTTAGCTTTTTCAATTCTGTTCATACTAAACACCTCTTAATAAATATAAAATTATGGGCGAATTTTGTTCGCCCATAATTTTATAAAAATCTCAAAAATGAATTCATCTATTTGGTAGTATATCGGCATAAATTTTACTGAATAATCAACTCAGCCGATAGCGTCGATAATTCTGCCACAAACGATAAGCGGTGCAGCAGCGGCATTAATCGTTATATCAGCCGCAGATTTATAAAGTGGCATACGCTTCTCATAAAGTTCACGCATAGCCTTGTCTTTGTCTGTACGTTGTAATAGCGGACGAGAATTATCTCCTTTTAAACGCTCCGCAATAACCTCTACAGGCAAATCAAGTAAAACAATTTTTCCACTTGTTCTGAATGTATCTGCATTTTCTTTATCAACAAGAGTTCCGCCACCTGCCGCAATAACTAAACCATTTTTTTCAGCAAGTTCTTTTGCAGATTCCTTTTCAAGCTTGCGAAAATATTGTTCTCCATATTTTTCAAAAATCTTAGAAACTGTCATTCCCTCTTTTTTCTCTATATATGTATCAAGGTCTATAAATGACATTCCAAGTTTTTTGGCAAGTAAAAGTCCGACAGTGCTTTTTCCACTTCCCATAAATCCGCATAAAATTATATTACAGTTCATCATTACCAATCCTTTTTGATATATCAGCTAAAAAGCTTAGTAACTTCCTTTGCACTATCCTCAATAAGCTGTGCTATATCCTCGTCTTTATAGCTCACATTATCCCAAATTTCGTGAGCTCTTACCGCCTGCCATACGAGCATAGACATACCGCCGAGGGTTTTTGAGCCATTAGCACGAGCCATCTTTATAAGCTTTGTTTCGAGTGGATTATAAACTGCATCAAAAACATTTTCACATCTTGCAAGAAGCTCAGGAGTAGGTGCCATATTGTCAACATTAGGGTACATACCAAGTGGCGTAGCGTTTATGAGTAAGTCGAAATCGCCCTTTAAACGATTTATAAGGCATGTGCTTACATACGCCTTATAGATTTTTGTTTTAAGCTCACCTGCAAGCGATGCCGCAACAGGAAGGTCATCAGGACGCACTGCAATAACTGTATTACAACCTGCCATAGCAGCCTCATATGCAAATGTTCTTGCAACACCACCACAGCCAAGAATTACTACACTCTTTTCTAATGGGATTTTCGCAGCCTTCAGAGCCATAAGAAAACCATCGGGGTCAGTCGTATAGCCTTCAGCAATTTCGCCGTTCTTAACAGTATTTACAGAACCGTAAAGCTGTGCTTTCTTATCAAGCTTATCAATAAAAGGAATAATAGCCTGCTTATGTGGAATAGTAATATTATATCCATCTAAAGCTCTAAGTTCAGAATATTTAGAAGACAATTCTTCAGGTGCTATATCATAGACAGAATAATCCCCGCCAATTCCCGATAGTTCAAAAAGTCTTTTATGTATAAATGGTGACATTGTGTGTCCTATCGGATGTCCTATAACTGCAAATTTTCTTTCGCTCATAATAACAGCTCCTTTTTGTTGGTAAAAGCCTACACTAAATCCATAAAATTACACAAAATTTACAGATAATTTTGAAATAATTAAAAAAAAGCAAATTAACTATTGACAAAGTGCAGATTTACCAATAATATTATTTGTGTAAGAAAGATTTTTAAGTCGGTGTTTTTCTTAATTGTTATTATACCACGAAATTCGTGGTTGTCTACAACTAAAAGATATAATACCGCAATTTTCTTGAAATCATATTTTTATTAGGAGGAGTTCAAATGGTACTCGAAAAAGTAAAGGCTATCCTTGCAGAGCAGTTTGATTATGAGGAGGATAAGATTACACCTGAAACAACAATCGCTGATGATTTAGGTGCAGATTCACTTGATGTTGTTGACCTTCTTATGTCTATCGAAGACGAGTTCGAAATCGAAGTTCCTGATGAAGAAATCGAGAACATTAAGACTGTTGGCGATCTCGTAAAATATATCGAAGCTAATTCTTAATCTGAAAAAGCAAATTTACGACTGCTACGAAAAAACTGTGGCAGTCGTTTTTGTTTATAAAATTAAAAAGTTTCGCTCAAGGCGGAGTGCCTCCACTTTTAAGACGCGGTGCGTGACCGTACAGGACAAGACGCGGAATCGCTCTCGCAAGTCTCGCTCGACACTTGCAAGAGCAGTTTATTGACGCGGTCGAGGAAACTACCGAACGGGAGAACACAGTTCGCCCCTACGATTAGCTAATGCACTCCCAAAAGACACTTAAAAATTTCGCTGCAAGCCTTCTCAAAGGCTTGCAGTTTCCAAAGGCAGAGCCTTTGGTCGCTCTACGCGGAGAGCAAAACTTTTTATGCTCCTCAAAGCGCAGGAGGGTAGAAAAACATCCCAGTGGAATGTTTTTCGTAGGGAAGCCTCGCAGGGGGTTCCCTGAAAGACAAATGTTGATTAAAAGTTATAATCAAGCTTACATTAAAATATATTATTATTTTATAATTTAAGGAGTATCTGAAAATGGATATTATACAAGCGATAGAAGAGCGTCACGCAGTAAGAAGCTATCAAGATAAAGAAATCGAACCTGAAAAGATTGAAGAGCTTAACAGTGAAATAGAAAAATGCAATAAGCTCGGCAACCTCAATATTCAGCTCATTCTGAACGAACCAAAGGCGTTCACAGGCTTTATGGCACATTATGGCAAGTTTAATAATGTAAAGAATTACATAGCCCTTGTAGGCCCTAAAACTGCCAATTTAGAGGAACATGTCGGCTATTATGGAGAAAGACTCGTATTAAAGGCTCAGCAAATGGGACTTAATACCTGTTGGGTAGCAGGAACATATAAAAGAAGAAAATGTGCTTGTACAATAAATAGTGGAGAAAAGCTTGTCTGTGTCATTGCAATAGGCTATGGCGAAACTCAAGGCGTACCGCACAAAAGTAAGCCTATGGAAGAACTTTGCAAAATAGAAGGCAACGCTCCAAAATGGTTTGAAAAGGGTATGCATTGTGCAATGCTCGCACCAACAGCAATGAATCAGCAAAAATTCCTTTTCATCTTTGATGGCAAAGCTCTTAAACTTCAAGCATTAAAAGGCACACTAACAAAAATTGACCTCGGCATAGTAACTTATCACTTTGAGGTTGGTTCAGGGCTTAGTATTAAAAAATAATTTTCCAAAAATTTTATTTTTTGCGTGGATTTTTTAAAGTTCGTTCGTATATAATAATGAACAAACAAAATTCCTTCTTTCCTCTAATAAAATAAAAATACAAAAAATGCAGACTGTATTTCGGCAGTCTGCATTTTGCTTTATAATGTTATATTTTCAGTACACTCATATCACCAGTTTGATTATACGCTTTAATTCTGTTGACGCAAGGAAGCATCGAGCCAGTCTGTAAGATATTATAAAACTCACTGTCCGCACTATTTGTATCCCCGGTAAGCATATATAAAGCACCAAGCTGGTATCTCATCAAAATAGATTTAAACCCATTTTTTGTTAAGTTATTATTTAAAACAGCATTTATTCGATTTATAAGTTCCTGTGCATTCTGCTGATTAGGGTTTAATTTTAAATTATATTCTGCAACAGTATATTCAAGTAATAAATTCAATTCATAATATATATTTGCAGGAAATCTCGCTGTACGAAGTATCATTTCACCATTATTAATATATGAAGATACCATATCAAATCTGTTTAAATTTATGTAACATTCTGTCTGTTTCATAAAAACCAAAAACCTCATATCAAGGCTCAAGCCCTGATAACCGTCCGCTGCAAATTGAGAAAAAATATCAAGTGCATCATTATATTGTTCATTGTTCATATAGCCGCTTGCAATATTTAAGTTTATAGTATTTCTAACATTTTTGCTTATAAACAATTTGTTAAGAAATTTATACTGTTCGTCAAGATAGCCATGCACATCATAATTAAGCTTACAAAGTGACTTTTTATATTTACTACTTGCAAACTTACTTGTTATTACAAGTCCAAAAATTGCCACAATCACTATTACAATAGAAATAATAAAAATAGAGCTTTCATTAGTAGTTACACTAAAAGCTAAGGCTGTGGCCGTTAGAACCAATAGCAAATAATAAACAATCGTTGTTGAAGCATAAAGAAATACCATTATATCACCTCTGCAATCAATCAACAATAAGCATAGCATCACCAAAGCTAAAAAATCTGTATTTTTCAGCAACAGCGGTGTTATACGCATTCATAATGTTATCATAGCCTGCAAAAGCTGAAACAAGCATAATTAAAGTGCTTTCAGGCAAATGGAAATTTGTAATAAGGCAATCCATAGCCTTAAATTCAAAACCGGGATATATAAAAATATCCGTCATACCGTCACTTGCCTTAATTTCACCCTCACGCTTTGCAACAGATTCAACAGTTCTACAGCTTGTAGTACCAACGCAAAAAACTCTGCCACCATTCTTATGGGTTTCGTTAATGAGATTAGCCGTTTCTTCGCTCATCTCATAATGTTCTGAATGCATTTTGTGCTTTGTTACATCGTCAACCTTTACAGGACGGAATGTTCCCAAACCTACATGAAGTGTAACAAAACCAATTTTAACGCCCTTTTCCTCCGCTTTTTTCATAAGTTCCTTTGTGAAGTGCAAACCCGCTGTCGGCGCAGCAGCAGAACCTATTTCTCGGCTATAAACAGTCTGATAGCGTTCCTTATCCTTGAGCTTTTCGTGGATATATGGCGGTAAAGGCATCTGACCAAGCTTGTCAAGATTCTCGTAGAAACTGCCCTCACACTCAAATTCAAGTATTCTATTACCGTCATCAAGTATATCAACAACCTTACAACGCATAAGACCATCGCCAAAGCTAAAGCTTGTACCAATCTTAGCACGCTTTCCAGGCTTTGCAAGAGCTTCCCATTTTTTGCCTTCAACGCAATTCAAAAGCAAGAATTCAACATTTGCGTTAGTTTCGTCCTTAACTCCGTAAATTCTCGCCGGCAATACCCTTGAATCATTCATAATAAGGCAATCGCCCTCATTCAGATAATCAATAATATCATAAAAATGCTTATGCTCAATTTTTCCTGTCTTTTTATGCAAAACCATAAGTCGAGAACTATCCCTCGGCTCTAATGGAGTTTGTGCAATCAATTCTTCAGGTAAATCATAATAAAAATCGCTTGTTTTCATACTCAAAACCTCTTAATATAAATATGCAAGATTTTTGTCTGTTGCAAGATTATCTATTGAATAAAGCAGCAGAATTGCATCTGCTTTTTCGTCCTCAGCAAGTGCTGAAACATCTTTTTTATAATAACGCAAGTCTACCATAATTATCTCGCTGTAATTCTGCGATAAAAAAGGTACTGCTGCGTGTGCATATGAATCCTTAACAACAATCAACTTTCCGCCTTTTGCATTACTGTTCTTAATTTTCACAAGACTGTGATTTCCATCAAGGAAAACAGGGTATTTGTCATCATTTTTAAGCTGTTCACGAAAGAAATAACTATCAGAACTTATAACCTCTCCGCCGTCCGAAATTTCAACGCTAACGGAATCGTTCGGCTGATTTTTCCTGCTCCAAAGCTCTATCTTATCAGGAGAAAGAGTCCATAAAGCACTTTTGGAATATGAAGTTCCGTAAAAGCCATCAATCGTTTCAACAGAAAATTCACTTTCATCAACAGGTTCATAGTCCATAGCATTTCCTAAAAGCTTATAACATTCAAACGCACCCTTGCTTGTCCAGTGATGGTCTGTTTTGTAATAAAGCTGTTCAGACTTAGCTTTTTCCTTAAAATCCTCTGTTACGTCAATAAACTTGATATTCTCACTTAGCTTGTTCTTAAATGAAGAAATCAGCTCGTTATCCTTATATTCTTCGTGGTCAAACGGCAATTTATCGCTGTTTATATATCCCGTTGACGGAATAACCGTCATATATACAGGTATGCTCGAATACTCAGCATATTCATTGATATATTCGGCATTTTGAGAAAGTATCTCGCTGTCTTTGGTTGGCTTAGGGAATAAATAACCGTCACTGCCAAGATAGATTCCCTTAGAGCCGTTTCTGCCTGTAACAAGTTCATATCCTGCACTGAAACCGACAAAAAAGTTTCTTGCGGTCATATGGTCAGAGAGGTAATCATCTATTCCACTTTGAAAAGTTCCGTCAGCAAGTTTTTCTACTGTAAATTCAGGGAAATCTGAAAGTTTTCTTTTTTCCTGAGCGGAATAATTTGATTTTGGCAATACAAAATAAAATATCGCAAAAGCAAAGATAAATCCGCAGAAAATCACTGTCGGCAAATATTTAATAATGTTTTTTATTTTCATAACACATCACTTAGAATTTATAGTATAAGAATGGATTGTAATCACTGCTTACAAGAGCCGCCGTACATAATAATAAAGCAAGAACACAACCGGCATTATCAATCACATAAATAATAGGCTTGCTCTTAATTTTATGATAAAGCTTACTTATAAGCGGAGTAGAAGTTATAGCCGCAACTATAAGTAAAGGAATATACGAAATAATCTTTACAGAAATATCACCCGACATCATAAAGCCGTCGGAGCCAAACATTCTTGCAAGAAATACTCCCATCTCATTAAGATTTTCAAAATAGAAAAGCACCCAACCAAATATTATTATTATTATCGAATAGATATGTGAAATAATGGCAGGAGCTTTTTTCAGAACTTTCAACATAAAGAGTTTTTCTATCATAAGTAATACTCCGAAATAAAGTCCCCATAAGATAAAATTCCAGCTTGCACCATGCCATAAGCCCGTCAAGAACCACACCACAGCTATATTTATAATCTGTCTGGAAAGTCCTTTTCTGTTGCCACCGAGCGGAATATAAACATATTCTCTGAACCAAGTTCCGAGTGAAATATGCCATCTCCTCCAGAACTCTGTAACACTCTTTGAAATATACGGATAATCGAAGTTTTTCAGGAAGTCAAAACCGAACATCTTGCCAAGTCCCATTGCCATTTCTGAATATCCGCAGAAATCAAAGTATATCTGAAATGTATATGCGATTATTCCAACCCAAGAACCTAACGCACCGCTTTGCGTACCGCTCTCACGAACAGCGTCCCAAAGATTGCCCATTTCATTTGCAAGTAAAACCTTTTTAGATAAACCAATTAAAAATAATTTAACTCCATCTGTAAAGTCTTGAAGTGTTTCCTTTCGGTGCATAAGCTGTTCAGCAACATCTTCATATCTTACTATCGGACCGGCAATAAGCTGCGGAAAAAGCGATACATATGTACCAAAGGTAATAATATTCTTTTGCACCTTTACGGTGTTTTTATATACATCAATCGTATAGGACATAGTCTGAAATGTATAAAACGAAATTCCGATAGGCAAGGCAATCTCCAAAATCGGAATATTGAGAAACGGCATAACCATATTAAGCGTTTCTCCTATAAATCCTGCATATTTAAAGAAACCAAGCAAGCCAAGATTTAATATTACCGATAGTATAAAAATAAATTTTGTTAAACCCTTTTTCTCTCTATTTACGCCTATCAATATACCGGATGTATAATTCAGCAATATTGAAAACAGCATAAGTATAACAAGCCAAGGTTCACCCCACGCATAAAAGACTAAATCTACTATAAAAAGCGTTAGATTTCTGAATCTTCTCGGGGTGATATAATAAACCGCCAATACAAACGGCAAGAATACAAATAAAAATATTAAGCTTGAAAAAACCAAATCGAACCATCACCGCATTTCTCTAACACTCAAAATCAAGCTCCAATAGCGTCATTATAAATTTGCTTAATCTGATCTGCTTTTTCAGATATTACAAGAGAAACATAAAGACCATTTGTTTCAACCTTTGCACTCTCAATAATTTTAACTTGGTCTGGGTCGTAGTTCTTTATAACATTATACTTTGACTGCCAGTCATTTTGAAGCTTATCAGCAACTTCCTTTGCAGTAGCCTCATCTTTAGCCTTAACATATATAAATTCGTCTTGTCTAAGACCGTCGGTACATATTGCACCAGAAAAATCTTCTGCTTGTTCATCAGTTATTCCGAAAACACGCTTTAATCTCCTTGCGTCAAAATCAGCCATATCGCTTGGAAGCTCTACTTCTGCTTTTACCTTTTTAAGAGCAGTTTTTAAAACAGAACTTTCAGTATTTGAAGTATTTGAACTTTCATTTTTAGATTCAATCTGATTTGATTCAACTTTTGAACTTTCTGTGCTTGCCGAAGAAGACGAACTTTCTACTTTTGAATTTACTCCACTATCTGAATTCCCACAAGCAGCAAGTGACATAACTATCATAGCCGATAAAATTACTGCAAAAACCTTTTTCATTTTCAAAATCCTCTCTTTTTCATAAATCATAACAATTACTCAACATTCTGTTTCAAATATTCAACCCAAGCCTTGCAGCCATCATCAGAGAAATGTATTCCCATAGCCTCAGGGTCACTGCAATATTCTGAAATCAAATTTCCCTTTTCATCTTTCATAACAGAGGCAACATCAAGATATTTATATCCAAGCTTTTCAGCTTCTGCTTTAAGCTTAGTATTAAACTCATCAATGGACTTATTGTTCAAATCTTTTAACTGCATACTCTCCAACATAGGAGTTACAGACTGAATATAAATTTCAACATCAGGACTCTTTTCTTTAATTCTCGAAGTCAAAGTTTTCATATTTTTAATAGTATCATCTATGCCATAAAGACCTATATCATTCATGCCAAACATAATAAAGACCTTTTTTGAGCCAAGCATTTTTATACCGTCATCAACAGTATACTTTTCTCCCTCATATGTAGGGTGAACATTTCCCTCAGCGTCTATATCCTGCAGTGCCGCACCATAGCCTAAGCTTCCTGCACAGAGAAACTCCGCCTTTCCAAGAGAGCCATTATCCGCATAATATGACAATTTAAGCGTTACGCTATCTCCCACAAATACTGCATCATCAAACCAGCTTGCCTCCACCCCAGTCTTAGATTCGGTAGATTTTTCTGAAGTTTTTGATGTATCTTTAGAAGATTCATTGTCTTTAGACGCCTGCTTTGAAACCTCAGAACTTGAATTTTTCACAGTAGAACTTTCAGACTTATTAGACGATGTTTTCGAGCTATTTTCTCCACAAGCACTAAAAATAATGGCTGTTGCCAAAGCTGTTATTATAAGTAAAATTCCTATACGCTTCATACCTTACCTCCAAAATTAAAAGGTTTGTTAATACCACAAAAACTATATAAAAGCTACCATCGTAGTATTTCACAAACCTCTTATTATGTTAGACTCATTACATATAATTGTCAACAAATCTCTACATATATTTCATTACAATATTGTAATTAGCAAAATCATTTTGCTGAGTGTCTGCTTTCTGATTTTTTAACATGACGCATACTCTTTTTTCCGGGTCCTTTTAAAAGTACATAAGCACTAACCGAAAAAGCAATAACACAGTCAACGACAATTATCAAAATCACAATAAATGTATATCCACCGGAAAAGCCTTCCTCTTCGTCAACTTTAAGCATACCCTTATATACATATGATTTTTTCTCAAAATCTGAAAGTCGTTTACATTCAAAATGCTTTTCATCAGCAAATTTTTCGGCATTACTTCCGCTATTTGCATAAATTGTAAGATTTTTTGAATTCTTAAAAGCATCATCTTTTATAGAAACAGTTCCGACATAAAATGCAGCCTCTTCAAGATTATCACAACTGGAGAAAGCCGACCCTATCTTAGGTCCTCCTTTTATAACAAGCCTTGTAAGACTTATGCAGTTGTCAAAAGCATCATCTTCAATTTTGCTAACATTCTCAGGAATCTCAATCATACCTAATGCTATACAATTTTCAAAAGCTTTCTCTTCAATTACTGTAACACCACTTCCAAGATTTATATTTTTAAGTGATGAACATGCATTAAAAGCATTACTTTCAACAGTTTTCAAAGATTTTGGCAAGCTTATACTTTTCAATAAAACGCAATTTTTAAAAGCGTTTTTACCTATCTTAGATGTACTATCCGAAAATTTAACTTCTTTAAGCTGAGTACAATCCGAAAAAGCTTTGTCAGCAATACTTACTCCAGAGGCTGAAAGGTCGGCAGTTTCTAACGCGGAACTTTCAAATGCTCCCTCTTGAATCGTCTTTGTATTCTTGGTTATTTTAAGATTTTTTACAGTTTTATTATCAAGAAAAGCACTCGCCCCAACCGTCTTTATATTTTCCTGTAAAGTAAGGTTTTCCGCCTTACCACGATAGCTTATAAGCACTCCGTCGCCAAGTATAATATAATCATCTTTATAATTATTTATCCATGCTGTATTTTCAAAGGCATGACCCCCTATAGTTTTAATATTCGGAAGTTCGCCAAGTTTTTCGAGAGATTTACAATTATAAAAAGCATACTGACCTACATTTTCAGTATTATCAGGCAAAATCAGCTTATTAAGCGAAACGCAGCCCATAAAAGCATAATCTCCAACCTTTTGTAGCTTATCCCCAAAATTAACAATCTCAAGGCTTGTGCAGTTTGCAAAAGCCATTTTTCCAATTTCCGTAACTTCATCAGGTATAGAAATTTCCTTTATTTTAGAACAACCTGAAAAAGCAAGTTCGTCAATTTTATCAACACTTACAGGTATAGAAAGCACTTCAATCTGCGAGCACGAAGCAAAAGCCGCCTTACCTATACCTGTAACTTCCTTACCGTCTATATCCGACGGAATTTTTACACTTCCGCCAAGTCCACGATAAGAAGTTATAGTTATACTTTCGCCATCCTTATTAACCTCATATTCAAAGGCTTCATTACTGCTTGAGCTATCAGCAAATGCTACAGGGGCATATACCGCCAACGAAACAAGCAAGGAAAAAGCCAAAGCAAATGAAAAAGCCCGTTTAGATTTTCTCATTATTTTAATCATTCCTTTATACTAAACACATTTATCTATTAAGTCTTTCATTAGTCATTATAATAGCACATTTCGACGCTATCCGCAAGGAATAGAAACAATTCAGAAATGAATTTTTACACTTATACAATAATTCCCTTTCAGGGCAATGATATATAAGAATATTTGTCATCAAATAAGAACCCCTCTTAATCATAAAACATATAATATATGAGGAAAACATTTCAAGGAGGAATTTAATTGGCTATAATAGTATATACCGTAAATAAAGGAGATACACTTCACAATATCGCCGAAAAATTCGGTTCATCTGTTGATGCTATTGCTCGTGCAAATGGCATAGTAGCACCTTTTAAGATTTACCCCGACCAAAGCTTAAGAATACCTGTCTTTGATGAATCAAATTTTATAACATATACAGTTCAACCGGGAGATACTCTATATTCTCTTGCGGAATATTTTGGCACGACGGTCGGCGAAATTGCCAATGCAAACGAGCTTGAAGACCCCGAAACAATAGCCATAAACCAGGTTTTGCGTATACCGGTCAAGGCACAATCATCGCCAAGTGTTTATACAGTAAAACCCGGCGATACGCTCTATTCTATCGCAAAAAAATTCAATACAAGCGTAAGCGAACTTATAAACCTTAATAAAATAACAACGCCAAACGTTATCTATCCGGGTCAGCAGATAAAGCTTTCATAGAATAGCATTAAGCAAAAATACCCAATATATGAATATCACCTCGAAAAGAAGTCTATACTCTTTTCGAGGTGATATTTTTGAAAGATATTTTACAAAAATTTGCAGTATGGACTATATTTGATATAAGAATAATCATAATATATGCACTGAATGTCAGCGACTATATTTTCACCTTGATATTAATTCAAAGCGGAATGTTTCAAGAAATAAATCCTATTCTTTCAATGCCTATAAATAATTTTTGGGGCTTTATTCTGAAGTGTATTGTACCATTTATACTTTTGTTATATCTTCGCCATAGATTCAGAAACGCAACTGAACGACAAATAAAGCCTATAAAATACATCTTAGATTGTGCTATTGGAATATATGCCATAATCAATATATTCCACATCTGTTGGCTAATCTTAATGACCTTCTATTTAATTCCGCTCACGGAAAAAATCGCTCTAACCATCGCCAATTCCTAATAGCATTAATTCATTTCAAACGGTTCATTCATATAATCAAGATAAATCCAATAAATTTAGCCGTTAAATATTTCATAAGCATCTAAAACAGGATATGTCAATCCCATTTTTTCCAATCTTTCTTTTACTTGGTCAGCCGCTACAATATCAGCAATTATCATAACCTGCACATCAGGATATTTATTCATTCTTTTTTTAATAATCGGAATACCTTCATATTCAATGCGATTTGTTTCTTCTATAATATAATCAACACTTATTCCCCATTTTTTAAAAAACGGAATATATAATTTGCTGATTTCGCCAAATCCGTAAAACGCACAATGCTTATATTTATTTTTTTGAAAAAACTTTTTAACCCTATATATTTTATTTTCATCTAGTACAAGCTCTTTCATATATTTTTCATAGCTTGTCATTCTTAAACATAAATTATTGCGACTATCATAATAACGAAAAGTACGAGCAAAATTATATCCGTAACGATTTTTAACTAAATCTTCGCATTTCTCTTTTAATTCGCATAATACATTTCGTTCCTCAGCATATGTCAATCCGCTATAAGTAATTTGTTTTATAGCTTCAAAAGCGTAGTCATAATATTCTCTGACATAATGTAACGACGACCTACCCCATTTATGATTTTCATCAGCTATAATTCCGTCAGGAAATTCAATTATATGGCACCCTGATAATTTTTTCCTCAAATAACGATATCCCTTATCGATATTTTTTTTCCAAGAAAAAATCTTATCATATTGAAATGTATCTATATATGTCTTGTCCTTTTTCAAGTAAAGTAAAGCCGGTTCACATTCCAGCAGAATTATTCTATCCACTGTATAAATTTTCAACATTTCATTTATATATCGGTCCATATATTCATTAAATTCTTCGTCACTTATATCATCTAAAGTTATTGTTGTAGTATCATTTGGAATAAATCCATTTTCCTTTAATAATTTTATCTTTTTAGGAAATACGATTGATAAAAATTCAATATTATTATTTTCTATATACTTAACTAAGTTATATCTCATAGTTCCCGCATCAATAAGTAAATAATCAGAATGTATTTCTGACATATATTCAAAGACATTCTTTTTTAAATCTGATATAAGAACTCTCTTATAAAAATTACTCAAATCAGAAAAAATCATATCAATTTGATTATAATTCTCTTCTATATTTTTTATCAACATACTTTCTGTTACTGCTGAAATTGGACTTATAGATTGAATAAAGCGGTCAATTTTATATCCGCCATCATTTTTCTGCATACCAAAAATATCTCTGCTTATGCAAGTACCAAGAATACTGATACTTATATTTTTATCTGCCGTAAATAGATTTTCTGGCATAAATAAATCCTCCTGTATAACATTTCACAAATATTATATCATACCATTTTTGAACCGTCAACAAAAGTAAAAGTATATTCATTTTCATAAAAAGATGAATTTTGTCATTTTAAAATAGCTATTTCACTTTGTAATAAATAATAAAATTTCACCTTGACAACAAAAAATAAATATGTTATTGTTAATCCATAGAGGAAAAAGGAGGAAAGTCTGAATGACATTCTCGGCTTACACAATGCGATTTAACAGCTATTATTATCACCGTTATTTTAATACGGTTTATTTTGCTGTGCCGAAAAGTGTTGTCGAAAAGCCTTAAACTCTATGTTTTCTCAATAAGGTGAATTTTCAGGACAAAGCTCTTTCGGGCTTTGTCCTTTTTGTTTTTGAAGTATTATTGCCGGCTTATACTAAAAAACAAAATTCGCCAAAATATTTATGAAAGGAAAGTTCCTATGAATAAAAGAGTTTTACTTATGGGTGGAAGTTATTTCATCGGAAAGAAAATTGCAGATATTCTCTCAAAAGAATATTCAGTAACTGTTCTTAATCGTGGTACAAAACCCAAAAGTGAAAATGTCGAAACGATAATCTGCGACAGAAACGATTCCAAAGCTATGAAAATCGCTCTCTCAGAAAAACATTTCGACTTTGTAATTGATGTCAGCGGTACAAATGCAGAACAAAGCAAAATTCTTTGTGAAAGCCTTAGCCTTGAAAGCATAAAATCATTTGTATTTATAAGCTCAAGTGCGGTTTACGATGTTGAGCATTTGAATATTCCTTTCAGTGAGAATGATTCCCTTGCGGAAAATAAATATTGGAAAGACTACGGCACAAATAAAATTGAAGCCGAAATTTATCTGATAAAAAACTTTGATAAAGTCGGCACAAATCTGTTTATATTAAGACCACCGTATGTTTACGGCGAAAACAATTATGCACAGCGAGAATCATTTATCTTTGAACATCTTCTAAAAGATAAACCGATTATTGTCCCAAATAATGGAGAAACTAAATTACAGTTTATCTATTCAGGCGACCTTGCAAATATAATCAAAACGCTTATCGAATCTGACTTACATGGCACAAATATTTTTAATGTAGGTAACAAAAAGCCTGTAACTGTAAACGAATGGATACAATCCTGTGCAGATTCAATAGGCAGGAAGGCGAAAACAGTTTGCTTTGATTATAAGTCGGATTCTTATTCAGCTCGTGATTTCTTCCCGTTCTTTGATTACGATAATGTTCTTGATGTAAGCAAGATTAACGAGATTTATTCACAGGAAACCCCATTCACAGACGGCTTAAAAATAGCTTTTGAGCAATTCTTGAAAGACAGAGATAATATAATTTTCAAGCCAAATGTAATTAAAAATGAAGAAAACATTCTTAAATCAAAAAATATAAATTGAATTTTTGAAAGGAAAGATTATAATGATTATAGTACTTAAAAGCACAGCTACAAAGGAAGATTCCCTTCTGTTCAAAAATAAGCTTGAGCAGGAATACGGCGTTAAGGTTAATGAATGGACAGGTGTCGAATCCACCGTTCTCGGCTTAATTGGCGACACAACCAAAATTGACATCGACTACATTTCCGCGCAAGATATAGTCGAAAATGTAAAGCGTGTCCAGGAGCCATATAAAAAAGCCAATAGAAAATTCCACCCGGATAATACAGTAATTTCATTCGACGGAGGACAAAAAATCGGTGATGGCAGCCTTTGTATTATGGCAGGTCCTTGCTCTGTTGAGAGCGAAGAACAACTCAACGGTATCGCAGAAAAGGTCAAGAAATCAGGTGCAACTTTCCTGCGTGGCGGAGCATTCAAGCCGAGAACCTCTCCATATGCTTTCCAGGGCTTAAAGGCAGAGGGACTTGACCTCCTCAAAGAGGCAAGACGAGTAACAGGCCTACCGATTGTAACAGAGATTATGCGAGTTTCTCATATTGATATGTTTGAGAATGTCGATATAATTCAAGTCGGTGCGAGAAATATGCAGAATTTTGAGCTTCTCAAAGAACTTGGCAAAATTGATAAGCCTATACTTCTCAAAAGAGGACTTGCGGCAACAATCGAGGAATTTCTTATGAGTGCCGAGTATATTATGGCAGGCGGCAACGATAAGGTTATTCTCTGCGAAAGAGGTATCCGCACATATGAAAACGCAACAAGAAACACACTTGATATTTCCGCTGTTCCTGTCTTGAGAAAGCTTACACATCTTCCTATTATCGTTGACCCAAGCCACGCTTCAGGAAAATCTTGGCTCGTAGAACCACTTGCTATGGCAGCAGTTGCAGCAGGAGCAGACGGCTTGATGATTGAAGTACACAATGACCCACCTCACGCACTTTCTGATGGCGCTCAATCACTTACACCTGAGCAGTTCGATTTAGTCGCAAAGCGTGTATTCGCTATGAAAAAAGCTTATGATGAGGCTATGACTATTGAATAATTCTGATATATGCTTAGTAAGAGCTTCACTTGCCGATGCCCCAAAAATCTGGCATATGCAAAAAGAAGCCTTTGCAAAGCTTTTTGAAAAATATCAGGATTTTGAAACAAGTCCTACGGCAGAACCGCTTGAAAAGACAATATTCAGATTAAAACAGCCGGAAACATACTTTTATATGATACAGCTTGATAAACAAACTGTTGGTGCAGTGCGTGTGGTTGATTCAGGAAATAATAACCGAAAGAGAATAAGTCCTATATTTATATTACCTAAATTTCGCAATATGGGTATTGCTCAAAAAGCAATTATACTTGCCGAGAAAATCCATGGCAGTAAAAATTGGGAACTTGACACAATTATACAGGAAAAGGGAAACTGCCATTTATATGAAAAGATGGGTTATCGAACTACAGGAAAAACTAAGATAATAAACGATAAACTAACGCTTGTATTTTATCAAAAATAAATCTTTATTTGGAGTGACTATCTTATGAATATCATCATATCAGGACTTGGAATAATAGGCGGTTCTTTTGCTAAGGCTTTGGCAAAATACACTGACCACCATATAATCGGCATAAATCGAAGCGAAAAACCTCTGCAAGATGCTCTTGCCTGCGGTGCAATACACGAAATTGGCACAAGAGAATCCATCAAAGCTGCTGATATGATTATACTCGGAACTTTCCCAGAAGCTGCTGTAAAGTTCGTGCGTGATAATGCCGATATTATCCCGAAATCCTGTATAGTCACCGATACATCAGGAATTAAAGGTCAGATATGCCCCGAACTTGTTCAGCTTTCAAAAGAATACGGCTTTAAATTTATCGGTGGTCACCCTATGGCAGGCAAGGAAACAAACGGCTTTGCCTCCTCTGACGCTGATTTGTTCCAAAATGCCAGCTACATAATAGTGCCTTGCGGTGCTGATGAAAAGGACATAACCTTCGTTTCCGCACTTATGAAAAAAATCGGCTTTGGAATCATAAAGATTGCCACACCTGAAGAACACGACCGAATGATAGCTTATACTTCACAGCTTCCTCATGTTATTGCCTGTGCTTACGTTTTGAATGAAAGCTGTACAAATCATAAAGGTTTTTCCGCGGGAAGCTATCGTGATGTATCAAGAGTAGCAAGAATAAATGTTCCACTTTGGACAGAGCTTTTCTCCGAAAACAAAAATTCTCTTGTAAGTGAACTTGATGAATTTATTGAAAATATAACAAGCATAAGAAACGCTGTTGCAGAGGGTAATAATGATGCAGTTGCAGAACTTCTCTCAAAAGCAAGAGATATAAAAGAGAGGACTGACGGCTGATGAAGCATATACTTTGCTTTGGAGATTCAAATACTTACGGCTACAAGCCGGACCGTTCAGGGCAATTCAACGAAAACATTCGCTGGACAGGCTTACTTTCAAAATCGCTCGGAAATGATTTTAAAATAATCGAGGACGGCGTGTGTGGAAGAACAGTTGCACTTGATGACCCTATGTTTTCGGGCAGAAACGGACTAAAAAGCATAGAAAATTCTATTCGCAGTAATTCTCCGATAGATTTACTCATAATTATGCTTGGCACAAATGACCTCAAATATTTTTACAAAATGACTGCAGAAAAAATCACAGCAAACTGCGGAAAGCTTATTGATAAAGCTATTTCTTCCTGTGGAAATCCAAATTCTTTGCAGATATTACTTATCTCCCCAATACTGCTTAGAGAGAACATTCTTTCAATAAATTCAACATATAATGCACAATCTGTAAAAACATCACACTCGCTTGCAACAAAATTTGAAAATCTCGCAAAGAAAAAGAATTGTTATTTTCTTGCGGCGGAAAATTACGCCGTAGCCTCTGAGGTAGACTGCGAACATATGACCGCAGCCGAACACAAAAAACTTGCCACAGCTATTGAAAAAGAAATCCGAAAAATTTTCAAATAAAGTTCTTAAAACTAAGGGGCGAATCAAATGTATGATGAATTGAAAAAAGCCATAGACGAAAGCAAAAGTATAGTTTTCTTTGGTGGAGCCGGAGTTTCTACCGAGAGCGGTATTCCCGATTTCAGAAGTGTTGACGGTCTTTATAATCAAAAATATAAATTTCCTCCCGAAACAATTCTAAGCCATACTTTCTTTATGCGTAATACTAAGGATTTCTATGATTTTTATAGAGAAAAAATGCTCTGTCTTGATGTCAAACCGAATAAAGCTCACCTTGCCCTTACGAAACTTGAAAAAGAAGGCAAGCTAAAAGGCATAGTTACACAAAATATAGACGGACTTCATCAAGCGGCAGGCTCTAAAAATGTATTTGAACTTCATGGTTCTGTTTTAAGAAACTACTGTATGAAATGCCATAAGTTCTACTCAGCAGAATATATCGCCGAAAGCACCGGTGTTCCACACTGTACTTGTGGCGGTATAATTAAGCCCGATGTTGTTTTATATGAAGAAGGTCTTGATGAACGCACCATAAATGAATCTGTAAGGCTTATTGCTAATTGTGATATGCTTATTATTGGTGGAACTTCGCTTAATGTTTATCCTGCGGCTGGTTTAATTCAGTATTTCAATGGAAAATATCTTGTGCTTATAAATAAATCCGAAACACCTGTTGACAGTAAGGCTGATATAGTCATACACGACTCTATAGGTAAGGTTTTAAGTAATGTTATTGAATAATTTATTGTAAATTTAAAGGGAACGAAAATATTTTCGTTCCCTTTTTAGCTGATAATTTTTCCTAAAAAATGAAAGGTTTGTAGTTCAAAGTCCAATTTTAAAACATCCTATAAAAATAAAGCTTATATTGTATAATTTATAAAAGTCTTTGCTACCTATATAGCCCTCTATCATTTACACAAATTGTGTTAAAGCGCTTGACAAATTAGAATTATCCACTTATAATAAATATATAAGATACACATTAAGTGTTATATAATTTAAAGCTTTTAATTGTATTTGCAGTAAATTAGTTACTAAAAGTAGGTGCATAAGAGCGTTGCCAATTAAAAGCTCACTAAAAATATATAAGCTTGTATTATCCTATTTTTACGATTTAATTATTCTTAAATTCAATCTTGTCCGCATATAAATGTATATCATAGCTTTTGCGAAAGGCGGACTGATATGAATAAGAAAAAATTTCTCGTAAATTCAATACTTCTTGTAGCAACAGCCTTAATAATAAGAAGTATGGGACTTGCATTTCGTGTATATATGTCAAATACAATAGGTGCAGAGGGAATCGGACTTTATCAGCTTATTTTAACAGTTTATATGTTCTTTGCCTCGGTAACAACCGCAGGAATAAGCCTGTTTGTAACAAGGTTAGTAACAGATTATCTTGCAAGAGGTGAAAACGGTATTGCCAAACGCTGTGTAACTCTTTGTCTGATAATTTCAGTAGGCATAAGTACGGCATTTGGAATTATGATGTTTGCATTTTCTAATGAGCTTGGAAGTGTTTTTTTAGGCGATTCAAGAACGGTTTTATCAATTAAAATTCTTGCGCCAAGTTTGCCATTTATGGCTGTTTCAGCTTGTTTAAGGGGATACTTTCTTGCAAGAAGAAGTGTAATAACAACATCCTTTGAACAGATTTTAGAACAGATTGCAGAAATAGCCGTTTTCGCAATTCTTGTCGGAAAGCTTGCCCCTATGGGACTTGAATACGCCTGCTGTTCAATCGTAATCGGTACAACAGGTGCAGAAGTAATTTCGTGCATATATTCCTACTTACTTTACAGAATAAGCGTTTCAAAAATCAAAGGTAAACCGAAAAGAGTTCCACATTTTATAAGCACATTCACCTCAATAGCCCTACCCGTTACAGGAAGTTCTTGTCTGCGTTCGGGATTATCAGCTATCGAAAATTCGCTTATCCCTACAGGACTTCGCAAGAACGGCTCAAACTACACAAATGCACTTTCAACCTATGGAACAATAAGCGGAATGGTTATGCCGATAATAACTTTCCCAGCGATTTTTATAATGCCACTTTCAACGCTGATTATTCCAGAAATATCCCAAGCTAAGGCACAAAATAAAGAAAACTCCGTCAGACGAATATCCGAACGGCTTTTCAGAATCGGACTTTTATATTCCATTCCGGTTATGGCAATAATGATATTTTTATCAAATGAATTAGGAACAGTAATTTATCATTCAAGCGATGTAGGCATATATATAGCAATTCTTGCACCTGTAATCCCGCTTATGTATCTCGACAGTGTTGTTGACGGCATACTAAAAGGACTTAATGAGCAAGTAAGCTATTTAATATTTAATTTCATAGATTCTGTAATAAGAGTTATATTGACATATTTCCTACTACCGATTATGGGAATTAAAGGTTTTATCATCGTGATATTTGTCAGCGAATTACTTAATACAAGCCTTAGTATCTGGAGATTTCTTAAAGTTGTGCAATTAAGACTTAAAATATTTGAGTGGATAATTCGTCCTTTGCTTTGTGTTGCCTTACCTTGTATATTGATTATAATGTTACCGTTCAAGCAAGACAGCATATTAGGCTTAATCCTAAAAATTTTACTTTCGTGCATTGGATATATTTTATTATTATACATAACAAGGCGAAATGATAAGAAATTTTCAGTACAAAAGTTAAGAATAGATTAACAAAAAGCGTTGACAAAATTCCTTGCCAACGCTTTAAAATATCTAAAAATTAGTAACAGAGAACCTCCGCACCATCTTCGGTAACGAGAACCATAATTTCCCACTGTGCAGATGGTTTCTTATCTGCTGTATAAATAGTCCAGCCGTCATTTTCATCTTGGAAAATCTTATCTGTACCCATATTTATCATAGGTTCTATTGTGAATATCATTCCAGGAACGAGAAGCATATCTTCTCCCCTCTTTGAGCAATATCCTACCCATGGGTCCTCGTGAAATTCCAAACCAACGCCATGACCGCCTATCTGTCTGACAACTGAATAGCCATTTTTGACAGCGTGTTCATGTACGGCTTCGCCCATATCTCCAAGAAATCCCCATGGCTTTACTTCTTTAAGTCCTAACTCAACAGCTTCCTTTGTAACCTCAACAAGCTTGCGTTTTTCTTCGCTGACATCACCTATACAAAACATTCTTGAGGAATCTGAAAAATATCCATTGAGTATAGTTGAGCAATCAATATTTACAATATCGCCATCTTTAAGCACAACATCATCTGATGGAATACCGTGGCAAACAACTTCATTTATTGATGTGCAAACACTCTTAGGATAACCCTCATAATTCAATGGTGCAGGTATACCACCCATTTCTGTGGTCTTTTTATAGACAATATCATCAATTTCCTGAGTTGTCATTCCTGCATGAATTTTTTTAGCGACTTCATCAAGAACAGCTATATTTATCTTACAGCTTTCTTTAATAGCTTCAATCTGAGCCGGTGTTTTAATCATACTGTGGTCTGGCACTTCGTGTCCCATAAGTTCAAATTCTTCTATTTTGTTATCAAATTCCTCGTGGCATTTTTTATATTTCTTGCCACTTCCGCACCAACACGGTTCATTTCTTCCAAGCTTCTCCATTTATAAAATCTCCCTTGATAAAATATATTAACATAAGTTTGATGATAGATATTAGCTTATAACAGCTTTAAAAAACTATCAAATTTAAAGTTATTATAAACATTCCATTGGAATGTTTTTCTATCCTCCTGCGCTTTGTGAAGGATAAAGTATTTCGCTCTCTGCGGAGAACGACCAAAGGTTATGCCGCAGGTGATTACCTTTGGAAACTGTAAGCCTCTGAAAAAACTTGAGCGAAACTTTTAAGTGTTTATCAAACTCATGTTATATTAGAAAATCAATTTTCAAAAATAATATGTCTCATCTTTCCTGCAAGATATAAAGAACCACAGATAACTACCGCTCCGTCGGCTCCCGCATCTGATACAGCAAGCTCATAGGCTTTGCGATAATCCTCAAGCGGCGTAATATCTTGGCAGTATTTTTCAACAACTTTTGCAAGCTCTTCTGATGACATAGCTCTTGGATTGTCAGGCGAAAGAGTATACGCTTTATCAAAATTAGGTGCAATGTATGAAACCGCTGTTTCTACATCTTTGTCAGCCAACATTCCCATAATAAGTATTTTTTTCTTTCCGGAAAGATATTTTTTAATCGCATTTGCAAGAGCCTTTGCACCTCCCGGATTATGAGCTCCATCAAGCAGTACAATAGGATTTTCACTGATAAGCTCAAGTCGTGCAAAGAATGACGCTGTGCGGAAACCCTTTTCAATAGCTTCTGATGTAATCTTATATCCTTGCTTATAAAGAATATTTAAGGCTTCAAGAGCAGTTGAGGCATTTCGCAGTTGATGTTCTCCGATAAATGGGATAAACAACTTCATATCACTATCAATACCGAATCTACCATTTGCGGAATATATAAATTCTGAGCCCTTTATATCAGTTTTAATCAATTTTACCGCGGAATCGTCTGCAATAGTCAAGGTTGCTTTATTATCCTTGACAGAATTTTCAACAACAGGTATAACTCCATCTGGCTGGTTAGCGTAGACTACCGCCTGACCGCAAGGCTTTATTATTCCACACTTTTCATATGCTATCTTTTCGACTGTATCTCCGAGAATAGCTGTATGGTCGAGAGAAATTGACATTATAACTGATATAAGCGAGGTATTTATTATATTGGTAGCGTCAAAGCGACCGCCTAAACCGACCTCTAATACTACTATATCACATTTCTGCTCAAAATACCACAAAAAAGCTAAAGCTGTAATAAATTCAAATTCAGTTATGATTAAATCTTCCTGTTTCATCTCGTCAACAACTTTTGAAACTCTTTCTGTAAGCTTAGAAAGTTCGTCCTTTGGAATCATCTCTCCATTTATACGAAAGCGTTCACGAAAATCCATTATATACGGTGAAGTATAAAGCCCTGTCTTATAACCAGCTGCAGTAAGAACATTTGAAATCAATGTGCAAGCTGTACCTTTGCCATTTGTTCCTGCAACATGGACGAATTTAAGCTTATCCTGTGGATTGCCAAGACGATTAAGAAGTTCACCAATTCGCTCAAGACCCGGTTTTATACCAAATTTAAGCAAAGAATTTACCTTTTGAATTGATTGAGAATAGTCCATTATAACCTCCATAAGCACATTTACCGTGCGTATAATAGTATATAACCTTTTTTTATGTTTTGCAAGTGCATAAAAATAAAGTGGGAATCCTTTCGGAAACCCACTTTATTTTTATAAACTTCTAAAACTTAATCAAGTATTTTCTGCAAACCCTCGGTAACGGTATATTCATCGTCAAAGTAAACATTTATATTACCGTTTGAGGTATATGCTGAAAGGCTTTTACTTGCGGAACCGTTGCCGCGGCCTGAAATATTATCGTTGCCATTAGATGTTCCGCTCTCTATTCTGAAATCTTTTTCTTTTCCAACAACAGTTGAATTTATGTTTCCGTTGCTTGTATCCAGTTCTATTTTATTGGAATTTATACTATTTGTCGAAATATTTCCATTAGATGTTTCTGCATAGAACGAAATATCTGCAATAACATCGCCAATATTTATATAACTATTTGAGGTTTCGAGCTTTACTACGCTTGAATTTATCTTTGTAATGTTTATTGCCGCATTAGATGTGCTTACGCTTAGAGCTTTACTCTTAACATTTTCAGCACCACAATATCCGTTTGATGAGCTGAAAGTTATTGAATTTGCGGTTATATTCTTACTGTTAATGCTTGAATTTGAAGTTTCGCAATAAACTTCATTTTTAAATTCTCCACTTATATTTATACTTGCATTCGATGTTTTTAGTTTTATATTATCTGCTTTTATATTTTCTGCGGATATACTTGCATTACTATTATCAATATTGATTTCAAGAGATTTACTATCCTTAGGAATCTCGACAACTGTTTCAAGCTTACTTCTTTTTATACCTGAAAATATTCCGTCTGTAGAAAACAAATTGTTAAATCCTTTTCTGTCATTTAGGATTACTGTTCCATCCTCAGTTGTAACGGTAGGCTTATGTTTATTATTTTCGTAATATGTTATGCGAATTTCGTTTTTATCGTCTTGGCGATAGCAAATTTTTACTTTCATCAAGTCTGTATATACCTTAACCGATGAAATTTCACTATCACTGACAGTAAAAACTTTTTCGGTATAGTCTTCATCTAGATCCAATT
Organism: Pseudoruminococcus sp.; assembly: GCF_047012705.1. Lineage (NCBI taxonomy): Bacteria > Bacillati > Bacillota > Clostridia > Eubacteriales > Acutalibacteraceae > Pseudoruminococcus > Pseudoruminococcus sp. The sequence continues at coordinate 108,826 of NZ_JBKXNW010000001.1, forward strand.
TAATAAAATCGAAACCAATCATAGCGAAACCTATTAAAGCTATGATTAAACCAAATGCACAGGCAATTCCTGTAATAGTTAAAAATTTCTTTGTCATTTTTAAGCCCCCTTTGTATATGTTTTTGCATATGCCTTAAATATTTTTTGTGTGATTTTTATGCAGAGAAGTATAAATTTCCACGAACCATAAGCTGCAAAAAGTCCCAAAGCCGAAACAAATATTGCTACTCCAAATTGGCATATACCTGCTCCAAAAGATACGAACATAACAAAAAATGAACCGATTATTGTAAGAACTCCACCTAACTGCATTCCAACGGACGCAGCTACAAATGAAACTGCTACTGAATATAAAATTGCTAAGGCAGTAATCACAAATGGAATTAAAATTGAAAATCCTACTATACGACCTACACTTAATTCTTTAGGCTCTTTAATATTCTGGGGTTCTTCATATTCTTGTGTTTCGGAAAGAATTTTATCCGCAAGCTGACGAGGAGTTCCAAGCTGTGTAAGTACCTCCTTTTCGGGTATTCCTGATTCTATTTTATCTACGATAAGCTCGGCATAGTATTCGATTACTCTATCTTCTTCTATTCTGCCAAGCGGTGAAAGATAGCTTCTTAGTTCTTTAAGATATTCATATTGATTCATAGTTTACCTCCGCAATAAATTTATAGATTTTGTCGATTTGTTCCCAATCTTTGAGAAATTCATCAATACGCTCAAAGCCAAGGTTTGTTATTCTATAATATTTTCTTAATCTGCCGTTATGCTCTTTTGCCTCTACTGTCAGACAACCTGATGACTGCAAACGCTTTAAAATCGGATAAAGCGTTGATTCAGAAATTTCGATATTTGGTGACAAATCGCTGATAATTTTATAACCATAGCTTTCTCCTTTAGTTAAAACCTTTAGCACACAAACTTCAAGCATACCTTTTTTTAGCTGTGAATCCAAGTTATACACTCCTTTCTTAAACATACTGTCTTATGTGATATACTATATCATACATAGTATATCGTGTCAAGAGGTATTAATAAAAAATCAACAAAAAAGAACGGTTCTAAATAGAACCGTTCTTTTGAAATTATTTAATGTAAGTTCGATGAATGTCCTTAGTTAATAATAATTTATAAAAGTAGGGGCGAACTGCGTTCGCCCGTTGGGTAAAGAATGTTAAGGGCTTTGCCCTTAAAACCCACAAGGGACTCCGTCCCTTGACCCTGCAAGCCTTTAAAAAGGCTTGAGCGAAACTTTTAATTTCTGTCGAACTCATGTTATTTAATAAATTAAAAGCTATTATTTGCCGATAATTTCCTTAAATCTCTTTGCAAGAGAAACAGAATCAAGTCCGTATTCAGCGATAAGTCCAACAGCCGGACCTGAATGACCGTATGTATCGTTGATACCGATTCTTGTAACTGGTACTGGGTATTCTTCGCATACAGCAGATGCAACAGCTTCGCCAAGACCACCGATGATATTATGTTCCTCAACAGTGATAATTCTGCCTGTTTCCTTTGCTGCCTTAACGATAATATCCTTATCAATAGGCTTGATTGTATGCATATTGATAAGTCTTACATTGATACCCTCTGCCTCAAGTGCCTTAACTGCTTTGAGTGATTCATAAACAACAAGACCTGTTGCAATAACAGTAACATCGTTGCCTTCATGGAGAGTAATACCCTTACCGATTTCAAACTTATAACTATCAGGGTCATTAAAGCTATCAATAGCGAGTCTGCCAAGTCTGATATAAACTGGACCTTTATGCTCATAGGCTGCCTTAGTAGCCGCTACCATTTCATAATGGTCAGCAGGATTGAGGATAACCATACCCGGAATAGTTCTCATAAGGGCAATATCCTCAAGACACTGGTGAGTCGCGCCGTCTTCACCTACAGAAATACCTGCGTGTGAACCTGCAATTTTAACATTAAGCGCAGGATAAGCTACTGTGTTTCTGATTTGCTCGTATGCACGACCTGTTGCAAACATTGCGAATGATGCTGCAAATGGAACTTTTCCTGCTGCTGCAAGACCTGCTGCAACGCCTATCATATTACATTCTGCGATACCGCAATCGATGAATTTATCTGGATATTGTTTTGCGAAAATGTCTGTTTTTGTTGCAGCGGAAAGGTCTGCATCAAGAACGACTATATCTGAATGTGTCTTTGCAAGCTCACAAAGAGCCTTTCCGAAGCTCTCTCTGGTTGCTATTTTAACACTCTCTGCCATTTATAACCATTCCTTTCAATAATAAAGGGTTTTATTTAAAATCAATCTTTAATTTCTGCAAGCTGCTCTTCAAGAACTTTTTGCTGTTCCTTGAGTTCATTAAGTGCAAGCTCATACTGCTCTTGGTTAGGAGCTTTTCCGTGCCAACCTACCTGGTCTTCCATATAGGAAACGCCCTTACCCTTGATTGTTTCTGCAATAATAACTGTTGGCTTACCCTTTATGGATTTAGCCTTTTCAAAAGCTTCCTCAATCTGATTGAAGCAATGGCCGCAAATCTTGATAACCTCAAAACCAAAGCTTTCAAATTTCTTATCGAGAGGCTCAAGACCAGCAACTTCGCTAACCTTACCATCAATCTGCAAGCCATTATAATCTACGATATAGCAAAGATTATCAAGATTATGATGCGCTGCAAACATTGCGGACTCCCAAACTTGTCCTTCTTCACATTCGCCGTCACCAAGCATTGCGTATACACGATAGGAGGCATTATCCATCTTAGCTGCAAGAGCCATACCGCAAGCCGCAGAAACACCTTGTCCGAGTGAGCCTGAACTCATATCAACGCCCGGAGTACCCTTCATATCCGGGTGACCTTGAAGCATTGCACCTATATGACGAAGAGATTTTATCTCTTTCTCTGGGAAATAACCCTTGATTGCAAGTGCTGCATACAAACCCGGGCAACAATGGCCCTTAGAAAGTACAAATCTATCTCTGTCTGCCCACTTAGGATTTTTAGGGTCTACATTAAGCTCCTTAAAGTAGAGGTATGTAAAAATATCAGCGGCAGAAAGTGAGCCACCCGGATGGCCTGATTTAGCGTTGAAAACACCCTCAATGATAAGCTGTCGTACTTTGTTGGCAGTAATTTTCAGCTCTGCTTTTTCTCTTTTGTCCATGGATAATATTCCTCCCGTAAAATGAATAAGAAATATATTTAGACTTTCGCTTTATGCGAAATCCATTGCGTATTTATTGACCTGTTATTTTTTTGGTGCAATTCTCCTGCCAGAAGAACCATCGCTTTTGTTCGGTGGTCTTCTTTGGCTGTTTACAGAATATTGTTTGCTATTCGCTCTCTGAGAAATCTTTTTTCTTCTGAGCATCATAATCACAACAAAGCCTATCCCTGCAACACCGAGTACTATTAAAATTATACCTATAACCAAAAGCCATTCGCCGTTTCCGACATATTTGCCGTCTTTAAAATCTTTAAAGCTTCCACCCTTAGAATTTTCATTACTTGATTTTTTATCACTCTGCTCTGCATTCTGTGAACTAATCTCTGCTTCAACCTGGCTTTGAAGTTCTGCCCAATCGGAAGAAGTCATTCTTGAGGTTTCCTTAGAAGTTTCGGTTTTAATAGTACTTGAACTACTATAATCATTATCAGCCATAGCGACTATCGGACAAGAAGCTACAAGAATCATCGCCGAAAGTATAGCTATAAGTTTTTTTCTGAATATGATATGCTTCATTATCCAATCAATCCTTATGATTTATTCGTCAAAAGATTTGCATTAAAAACAGTGATACCAAATTGTATTTTAACACAACAAACGAAAAAAATATAGTAGCAACACATAAAAACCGCAAAATTCCTACTATTTCAACAAAATTTTCTAATAAATTGTAGAATAAAACAACAAATTAGATTTAGTAAAAATTGTAAAAATAAATTTCTTGCTATTTAAGATTTTATTCCTTGTATAATGTCTAACTCTTTTAACCTATGGTTTATTGCATTAAGCACCGGCATCTTTCTTAAACTCCAAAGCGGAGCAATAAGTTCATCAGGGTTTCCATCTCCCGTCAATCTGTGTATTACCATTTTCTCTGGCAAAACAGAAATAATCTCACAAACTATTTCTATATATTCTTCCTCAGTAAGTGCTTTAAATTCGCCATTTTCATACATTTCAAGAAGTTTTGTATTTTTTAAAATATGCATAAGCTGTAATTTAATGCCGTCGGCTGTTTTTCCGATATATTTTGCTGTAGAAAGAATATCTTCTTTTGTTTCGTGAGGCAAGCCTATAATCATATGAGTTATAATTTCAACACCAATATTTCTAAGTTTTCTGACTGCTTCATCATAACACGAAAGCTCGTAACCTCTATTTATAAGCTTTGCCGTTGATTCATTTATTGTTTGCAAGCCTAATTCTACCCATACGGGTTTTATGCGATTAAGTTCGGAAAGCAATTCTATAACATCATCGCCAAGGCAATCGGGTCTTGTGGCAATCGACAATATTGCTATATCATCTCGCATAATTGTATTTATAAATAGTTTGCGAAGATATTCAACAGGAGCATATGTATTAGTATAGGCTTGAAAATATGCTATAAATCTATCTCCCTGATATTTTTTGCTGACAAGAGTTTTTGCTTGCTCAATCTGCTTAGCAATATCAGTATTAAAATTTGCGGCAAAATCTCCTGAACCTCCAGCACTGCAAAAAATACAACCGCCCTTGGAAATCTTACCATCACGATTAGGACAAGTCATTCCACCATTTAGTGATAGTTTATAAAGCTTTTCGCCGTATCTTTCCTTTAACATATAATCTAAAGAGCGATATCTTCTGCCACCCCAGAACATTTTTTCCATTTTGTTTTTCCTCATATTTTATTTTATATTAAACGCAAATCAAGCGAGTCAAAAGACTCGCTTAAATTTTATTAAAAAGATTATTATTTTTTAGATTCTGGCATTGAAACTACAATTTCTGCTTCTTCTCGTATATCGTTTTCTATGCCTGATATTTTTTCAGTAACATTATTAAACAAGCCCATTATGGTTGCTCTATATCTTGACGCAAGATGAAAGCCTAATAAAGCCATCAATGTTGTAAACACAACAATAAATGCTATAGCCCCAGTAAGCTTTGCTGTTTTCTTCAAACCTCTTTCGTTAGATTTTCGCATAATTCCCTCCGCAGTATCTTTTATTGCTATAATATTATATCCTAATATAAATTACTGCAATAGGCAAGTGGAAATAACCAATAAAAAACTTATTCCAGTATTTTTAAAGAATTTTTTCCATACCGTATTTCTGAATACTTAAGCCGCATTTTTCATAAAAGATTTTTGCAGATTCATTACAATCCCATACATTAAGAGTGACATTATAGCAACCGTTTTTCTTAGCGAAATCTAAAACAAATTCATAAAGTTTTGTACCGACCTTATAACCTCTTGATTTCTCTGAAACACATAAATCGTCTATATAAAGAGTAGTCTTATTATACATAGAACTGCCATGATGCTGAAATATGCAAAAAGCATAACCGAGTATTACATCATCTTCTGCGACAAACATTGGTTTCTCATCATTTTTAACTAAGGTTTCAAGTTCTTCTGTTGTATACTTTTTCTCGCCTGCTTTGAAAAGGTCCGGTCTGCCGTCTGAATGTACTTTTTGAACTTGATATAACAATTCCTCTATCTGTGGTATATCCTCTTTTTTTGCTCGTCTGATATTCATTTTAGTCCTCCGAATTTATAATTTAATTTTCTCTGCCTTGCATATTCTTTGAACAGCAAATTTACCGGTTGCTACGGCACATGGTAAACCGCCCGGTGAATATATCCACTGTCCCGAAAGTTGGAAATTATCGATACCGTCAATTTTACCGTTATGACCTCGTGATTGTTTAGATTTAGGTGTAGACATAAAAGACATCCAAGAGCCTTTATATGCTCCGCAATATCTCTCATAGGTTGCAGGCGTTGCTACATCTATAATCTTAATTCTGCTCTCAAGCTCTGGAAAATGCTTTAAAATACGCTTTAGAATTTCCTCAGCAATACGCATTTTTTCAGCTTTATAGGCTTCTTTATTTTCATAAAGCTTTTTCCAGTAATCAAATTGTTGTGTGTTTTGAGAAATATAAGATGTAATGGTTGTCTTGCCATTTTTAACAAGAGATTTATCGTATGAGTATACCCTCATACCAACTCTATCTTCGGTTTTTCCTGCAATTTCATACTTTTCAGAATCAAATATAAATGAAATCGGCAAATTGCTAACATCGCCGTCAACAGCAAATGCTACAAGAACATTTGATTGCAGGGGATTATTTTCAAGGTCATCGTAGTATGGTTGAAGCTGTTTATCAACATACTTGCCACGAAGTAGTTTTTGTAGGGTGACATTTGCATCACAGGTTGAAATAACATAATCTGCGTCAATAATATCCCCATTCTGAAGTTTTACTCCTACTGCTTTGCCGTCCTTTATGATAATTTCATCTACGCTTGTATTAAGTCTTAGCTGACCGCCGAGAGATTTATATTTATCTGCCATTCTCATAGCCATAGCTTTAGAGCCTCCAACAGGAATACCGCCGTTGCCACTCACAATGGTAGCATAAGAAAACATAACCTGTGAAATGGAATAATTATCCGGCATAAAGCTCCTAAACACTTTTTGCAGAATAGGACTTTTGAACCTCTCTGCAAATTCCTTACAGCTTACTGCACTATATTTTTTCATAGCACCAAAGCCTGACATCATCTTTTTGCCGAGCTTCATCATATCAATGATACTCATCATATCCATAGGCTTTGATGTAGGCATTTCAATACTTTCCACAGCCTTGCAAGCGGAGATAAATTCATCAATCAGTTCAGAATCTTCAGCAGATACAGACAAAAGTTCCTCTCTTAACTTATTATAATCATTATAGAAACATATCTTTTTTCCATCATATTCAAACATATAATAATAGTCTAAATTGATTATATCAATGCCGTCTAAAGCGCCAACTTCGCACCACAAATCATAAAGCTCAGTATCCTTTTTAGTACCTGTAAGCCAATGAATACAGCCGTCTATATGACTGCCCTGCCTATCCCAGCCTGTACATTCTCCGCCTGCGACAGAATTTTTTTCAAGCACTATGCTTTCAAAGCCATATTTCTGTGCAAAGATTCCAGAAGTAAGGCCCGAAATTCCTCCACCTACAATAACAATTTTTTTCATAGCAGTTTTCCTCCTATTAAATTTATTTATGCTCTTAAAATATCAACTATCCATTCAGCCTTTGGACAAGGTGCATCAGGATTTATTGCCGCAAATGTTGCAATTCCTTGTATTGCACACCAAAAAGCTATTGAAAGCTCTATAGGATTTCCTTGTCGAATTGAACCCGATTTCTGACCTTCTTCAATCAGCTTGACAGATTCGGAGATGTTATTAACCTTTAATGCAATTTCACGAATATGTTCAGGTGTTCCTTTGTCTATCTGTGCATTAGCCATAAGCACAAACATCTTTGCAACATTTCTATTCAAATTTATTGATGAAAAAATCCAATCAGTAACACATTCAAAAAAATCAATCGGGTCATCAAACTGAATTTGCATAGAATTTTGAGTTCCACCAAGCCCCATCTCTACAAGTTCTTTATAAACCTGCTCCTTAGACTCAAAGTAATGAAAGAAAAGCCCCGCACTCATATTTGCCGCCGCAGAAATGTCACTTATCTTAGTTCCTGCAAAGCCTTTTTCGACGAATAAATCTAAGCTAACCTCGAGTATTTTATTTCTTCGTTCTTCCTTTTGCTCTTCTCGTTTATTCATAAATAAGCTCCTACGAAAAGTTATTTTATTGAATTTTTATTCATTGAATTTTTATTTAACGAAATTATAGCACTGCACATCTATCTTGTCAATAATTTTTCCAAAATAAAGACATAAAAAAGAGAACCCTTTCGGATTCTCTTTATCTTTGATTATTTTATATACATAGAAATATCAAAAGCTTTTACTGAGTGTGTTAATGCTCCTATTGAAATAATATCAACACCACTTTCAGCAACAGCTCTCAAAGTTTCATTAGTGATACCGCCTGAAGCCTCAAGCACTGCTCGGCCGTTAGTAATTGCAACAGCTTCTTTCATAAGTTCAGGACTCATATTATCGAGCATAATTATATCTGCTCTAACTGCAAGAGCCTCTTTGAGTTCGTCGAGGTTTCTTGTTTCAACCTCAATCTTTGTCATATGACCGATTTTCTTTCTCAAAGCAGTAACTGCTGCTGTGATTCCGCCTGCTGCATCAATATGATTATCCTTGAGCATAGCTGCATCAGAAAGATTATAACGGTGATTTTTTGCACCGCCTGTCATAACAGCATACTTCTGAAGAGGACGCATACCAGGAAGCGTCTTTCTTGTATCAGCGATACTTGCATTAGTACCCTCAACAATTTTCATCGCTTGATTAGCTGCCGTAGCAATACCGCTCATATGCTGAATAAGGTTGAGTGCAGTTCTCTCGCCCTTTAAAAGTGAAGCTGTTCTGCCCTCAAGACGCATAATCTCATCGCCATATTTTACGCTCTCACCGTCTTTGATGAGAATTTCGATTTTAATATCACTATCTATAAGTTCAAAAACTCTTGCGGCAACCTCTGCACCACAAAGTATGCCCTCTGCCTTTGCAACAAGTCTACCCTTGCCCATCTGCTCGGCAGGAATGAGGTAATCTGTTGTAACATCACAATAATTGATATCCTCTAAAAGAGCTGTTTTAATTAAATTATCAACATAAATTTTATTCAGAATCATTGCTAACCTCCTCAAGAATTATGCAAGCAACAGAAGCAAGACTCCTTGCTTCAACAAAATTGTGGTCGATTTTGTAGTGCCCATTAAGGAGTAAATCTCTGATTTCCTTTGCTCGCTTTAAACCTGCCGGAACAGCACTTGGGTCCGGAATTACGAAATGAGCTGTCTGCATAATCTTTCTGATTTCGGTTCTAAGTCCATGTGGAAGTTCATTACCCTCAAGAGATTCCTTAGGTGGAAGTTCACCAACAGAAACTCCCTTATCATTTTTGAGCTTTTCTGTAATATCCTGTGCGGCACGGCGTGAGAATACCAATGCCTCAAGCAAAGAGTTACTCGCAAGGCGGTTTGCACCATGAACGCCTGTGTGTGAGCATTCTCCTGCGGCATAAAGTCTATCGACAGTAGTTCTTGCATTAAGGTCAACATCTATTCCGCCCATAAGGTAATGCTGGCATGGGAATACCGGTATTCTATCCTTTGTAATATCAATACCTTCTTCAAGGCAACGCTCATAAATCATTGGGAAACGATTTTTTACGAATTCTGGGTCTTTATGTGTAATATCAAGATAGAAATTCTCATTGCCCTTTTTGCGTGATTCAAGAATGATTGCATTTGAAACAACATCTCTTGGAGCAAGCTCTCCACGCTCATCATAATTAAAGGCAAATCTTTCGCCATCGCAGTTGAGCAAAACTGCTCCTTCACCACGAACAGCCTCGCTTATAAGGAAACGCTCTCTATCCGCTTCTGCGGCAAAAGCCGTTGGGTGGAACTGAATCCAACTAAGGTGTTTAATTCTTGCACCAAGCATATGTGCAAGAGTAATACCGTCACCCGTTGCGATAGCCGAGTTTGTAGTATACTGATAAACTCTGCCGATACCGCCAGATGCCATAATGCAGTATTTTGCACCAACAAAAGCCTGTTCTCCGTTATCGAGAATTAAACCTGCAAAGAATCCATTATCTGCCTTTTCGAGAGAATAAAGAAGTGTATTCTCAAGAATATCAACATTCTTATGTTCCTTAACCTTTTCGATAAGTGCATCGACAATAGCTCTGCCCGTTGAATCTTTATGGTGAACTATTCTATGTCTTGAATGTCCCGCCTCAAGTGTCATCATCATTTTACCTGATTCGTCAAGGTCGAATGCAACGCCCATCTCTTTAAGCTTTAGAACATCTTGAGGACCTTCGGAAACAAGTACCTCGATTGCAGCTAAATTATTTTTATACTTACCTGCAATAAGCGTATCAGCTATATGTAGTTTAAAATTATCATGGCTCTTATCAAGAACAGCCGCAACACCGCCCTGTGCCAATGAGGAATTGGAAAGTGGAAGTTCTCTTTTGGAAATAAGCAAAACACTTACATTCTCAGGAAACTGCAATGCTCCGTAAAGTCCGGCAGCACCTGCTCCAACAATAATAACATCATATTCCCGCTTCATAATCAGTACCTCTTTTTATTTTACATTTCTAAAATTTTATTATTCTAAAAAACCTTAGACTTATTTTATTGTATCATAAATCACATCAAAATTAAATAGGAAAAATAAAAAAAGTGCCGACTGAACGACACTTTTTATTTTAGGCGAAATTAAGTCAATTTTTGACCGCATTTAACACAAAAAGCTGATGTTGCAGTATTTTGTGTTCCGCAATTTTGGCAGAATATAATATTATTTGTTTCTTTTATCTTCGGAGGTAAAAGTCTAATAGCTTCTTCGACAGTTTTTGCAATTCCGTTGCGTATATATCCTGAGATTTCTAACGCATTATCCCAATAATCTTTTGGTATAACACAAACCTGTGCATTACTCATATATATTTCAAGTGAGTTTAATTCTTCTACTGCTTTTTGATATTCTCCAAATTTAGCTTGACACATACTGCGGTATTGATTATCTTGCTGTATGTATTTTTGATATTTACTTTTTTTAATAGTAGTTGCAACAGTACCCAAAATAGCAGCAATAACTAACCAAAAAATTCCTGCCAGTGACGCATAGTATGAAATTATCATTATAACACCTATGACAGCCATAACATTGCTTATAACTCTAAATACAGAAGCAGACGTAATTTTATTATTTGCTTTATATATTTTAAAATCCACTTGTGGAGTATTCAAATAATCATTATACTGTGAAAGCTCATTTACTTTTTCCTGTAAAGTTTTTCTCTTATTTATCAATTCAATAGAAAGATTTAATTTTTCAATTATATTTTCCATAATTAACAATACCTTTCTTCTTTAAATTCAATTTGATATTTTGGGCACACCCCAAGTATCTTTCGCAGTACTTAATTCTGTTACATTGTAATACTCTTTTTGAGATGTAACTTCATCAATAATCAAACCATCATAATTGTCTGAACTTTTATAATCTATATTTACATCCCAATTAACAGTACTGTCACAATCTAAGCTTATGTTATTTACGATTATCATAACATACCTTTTTTCTTTTCTTACATCATCTTCGTTCCTCTTACTTGTTACGTTATAATCATACACTAACATAAGTTTGTTATACGCATCATTGCTGTATTTATCTTCAAAATCACTTTTTAAAGATATTAAATAAGCAGATTTCAAGCCTTTATTTTCATATGAATTAAATTTATATCCAGAAGTCCAATCAAGAGGAAATCCCGCAAAAAAATTATCTCCCTCCTTCGCTGCAGTTACAACAGTTAATTTGTCGTTTATTTCTGATTGCATTTCAGATAAATCTAAACCATCTATATTAGTTATAAATTCGGGACAATCTTTGATTGTGTAACTTTTCTTATTATTTAACACTGAATATCCTAATGTTTCTATACTATACGAATCATATACAGCCGTAACTTCAAAACTATCACCATTTTTATATTTTTTATCCTCAATCTGATAATTAAAATTTTCTTTTATAATACTATCGCACGATGAGTTATCAGTAGATACAACTATATATGGTGAAGTTCCAGTATATGTAATTTTAAGTTTTTCAAATGGGTCTAAAACTTTTTCTGATGATTTAGAAAGTTCTGATATTTCAGATTTTGTTTCAGACGAAAGTACGACAGAAGATTCATATGAATCAGAACTTTCATCAAAATCATAGTTTTCTGATAAAACTTCTTCATTTTTCTGACAAGCTGCTAATGATGCCACAGATGTAACAGCTAAAGCCAGAGAAACTAAAATTTTCAATTTTTTCATAATTTAATCACTCCTAAAATAGATTTATTTTTTTGTATCAATCAAAAACTTACAATTTAATTCGGGGTTATCAGTTCTGCCAAGTAAAAAATCTACTGAAACATTAAAATAATCGCCAAAAGCAATTAACGTTTTATAATCAGCTTGGCGTACTTCTGTTTCATATCTACTAATATTATTTTGACTCATGTTTAAATCCATTGCTAACTTTACTTGAGATATTTTCTTTGTTTTTCGCAATTCTTTTAATCTAAAAATTTTTACCACCCCTAATATAATTATACTCTGGTAGTATAATGTAAATATCCCGTTTTGGGATATTTTAGGGAAAGTGCTTATTTTATGCTGAATTTAGTAAGAAATTATATAAAAATAATGCAGAAACGATATTTTAAATAAATTTAATTGATTAAATAGAAAAACCGTCCACAGTTTATTTAAAAGCTGTGGACGGTCATTTTTAGATTTAATATTTTTTAGAAGCGAAGCTCTTTATAGTTGCCTAAGAACGAAAATTCCGGAAGTTCTTCTGAAAGCGAACAGAGAAGATTTTTAATATGCTCGCTCTGTGCGTTTCCTGTGAAATCAAGATAGAAAAGATATTCAAAGCTTTTTCCTACCATAGGACGAGATTCTATCTTAGTAAGATTTAAGCCATGAGAGGAAAAGCGTGAAAGCACACTGCAAAGTGAACCTTTGACATGAGAAACAGAGAAACAAAGGCTTATTCTATCTGCATCATCGGAAATTATAGGATTCTTGGATATTATTATAAAGCGTGTGCAGTTATTTTCATCATTTTGTATGCCCTCTGCAAATACTTTTAAGCCATATTCCTTAGCGGCATATGCTGAACAAACTGCTGAAAGGCTCTTATCGCCTTTTTCGGCAACCATTTTTGCGGCGGCTGATGTACTTGCATAAAGCATAGCTGAAAGTTTATGCTCATCTATAAACTTGGAGCATTGTGCTAAAGCTTGGTCTTTTGAATATACTTCCTTTACATCAGAAAGTTCCGCTCCCTCAACTCCTGCTATGCAATGATTTATCTTTAAATCGACTGCACTTACTATGTAATAACGGTATTGCAACATAAGGTCATATACATCTATAACTGAACCAGCGGAGGAATTTTCTATCGGAATAATACCATAATCCGCCTCTTTATTTTCTAATGCCTCAAATACACTGCTGAACTTTCCATAAAAAACAGGCTTGCTTTCAGGGAAAAGCTTCATCAAGGCTATGTGCGTATTTGAGCCTGCATTTCCAAAGCAAGCTACTTTTTCGTGGGTTTCATTGATTCTGACCTTGTTATCCGATAAATCAAAAAGCTTTCTTAGTTCTTTTCCTGAACCTATTATATCATGCTGTAAGCCTCGGCTTATCTCCATTATATTTTGGAAAAGAATCCTTGTACAATCGGCATATCTGCCTGAATTTGCAGTAACCTTATCTATAATTTGCTGTTCTCTCTCATTATTGAAGATTGGCATATTGTTTTCTGCCTTATATCTTGCAACATCTTCTGAACAGTTCATTCTGCGAATCAATAACTCAACAAGTTGACTATCTATCTCGTCAATTTCTGCTCTTATATCCTTTAAATCCATTCCGTAATCTTCCTTTTTATTTTTCATTCATATGGTATACTTATCCATCATAAGGTCAAGTATTGCAATCGCTGCCGCATTTTCTATAACCGGTACGGCACGAACTACTATGCAAGGGTCGTGTCTGCCTTTTATCTCAAGCTCTGTATTTTCGTGAGTTTCGAGATTTACTGTGTTCTGCTTCTGAGATATAGAGGCTGTCGGTTTAATAGCCGCTCTGAAAATAATAGGCATACCCGAAGTAATTCCGCCAAGAATACCACCATGATTGTTGGTTTCGGTCTTTATGGTATCTCCGTCATAAACAAACGGGTCGTTATTTTCACTTCCTCTATGCTTAGACCCCTCAAAACCTGAACCGAACTCTATTCCCTTAACTGCCGGAACACCAAAAATCATAGACGCAATAACATTTTCAACGCCGTCGAACATAGGAGAACCTATCCCAACATGTACGCCTTTTATAGCACATTCTACAACGCCGCCAATGCTATCCTGTGACATACGGCAATCCTCAATAAGTTCACGCATATGTGTTTCTGCACTTTCATCTATAAGACAGAATTTTTCTGTTGAAAGTCTTTCTAAAAGTTCGTCTGATATATCTACTGGGTTGAAAAGCTTATCTTCAACCGTTCCGACGCTTGCTATATGAGCGGCAATTTTAATTCCACGCTTTTCGAGAATCTGTCTTGCGACTGCTCCTGCAAATACAAGCGGCGCTGTTAACCTTCCTGAAAAATGTCCTCCGCCTCTGACATCATTAAAACCGCCGTAACGAATATGTCCTGTATAGTCTGCGTGAGATGGTCTTGGCGAGGTCATAAGATTTCCGTAATCTTGAGAGCGTGTGTTTGTATTGTGGATTACAGCACAAAGTGGAGCGCCTGTTGTTGTATCGTTGAGCATACCTGAAAGAATTTCCGGCAAATCGCTTTCTTTTCTCGGAGTAGCGGCTTTATCGTTGCCCGGTGCTCTCCTTGCCATTTGTACTAAAAGCTTATCCATATCAATCTTTTCACCCGCCGGAAGTCCGTTTATTACAACGCCTATGCCATTGCCATGACTTTCTCCGAAAATTGAAATTTCTATATTTTTACCCCATGTTGATGACATTAGCGTTACCTCCAAGATTATTATAGTCCTCAAAGAAGCTCGGATATGATTTATTGATACTTTCTGCGTCTGTGATGATAACTGGTTCTGTAGCTCTTGTTGCCGCAACGGAAAGTGCCATAACTATTCTATGGTCATTATAGCCCTGAACTGCTCCGCCATGAAGCGATTTTACACCGTTTATCTTCAAACCGTCCGGCAGTTCTGTTATATCTGCGCCGAGTTTATTTAAACCCTCTGTGATTGCGTGAAGTCTGTCGCTTTCTTTTATGCGAAGTCTTGCCGCACCCGTAATAGTGGTTGTCCCCTCTGCAAGTGACGCTACAACTGCAAGAATCGGAACTAAATCAGGAATATTTTCTGCATCAATTTCTATTCCATGAAGTTTATTGTGATTACAGCTGAGAACTTGTCCGTTTATTGTTATATCCGCACCAAATTGACGGAGCAATTCATATATAGCTTTATCTCCTTGATATGATTCAGTATCAAGATTCTCAATAAAAATATTTCCGCCCAAAGCACCAGCCGCAAGGAAAAACGCTGCCTGCGACCAATCGCCCTCTATATTCAAATGCTGCGGCTTGTAACTTTGATTACCATAAATTTTATAGCCGTTTTTAGTCTCTATTGCCGTTACACCAAATCTATCCATAGCGGAAAGCGTCATATCAATATAACTTTTGGATTCGAGAGCGGAAGTAATTACAATCTCACTATCAGCCTTTAAAAGCGGTAATGCAAGAAGTAAGCCTGTGATAAATTGCGAACTGACATTTCCTGGAACTTCAAATATTCCGGGCTTGAGTTGTCCATTTATCGAAAGCGGCAACCCGCCCTCTGTTACACAATTTACGCCCGCCTTTGGCAAGCAATCAAGGTAAATTCCGATAGGTCTTTCGGGCAATCTGCCGTGACCTATAAATTTTGCATTTACATTTCCTGCTCCTACAACCGGAATCATAAATCTTAGTGTAGAACCTGATTCTCCACAATCAAGGGTTACTTCGGTATTTGTAAACATCATTTTTCCATCAATGGTAAGTCTTTTACCGATGAGTGAAACTGCTGCGCCGAGCTCCTTTACGCAGTCTATTGTGGCACGAATATCGTTTGAAAGCTCGACCGGCTCCATTACGCTTACTCCTTGAGCCAATGCCGCACAGATAACGGCTCTATGGGCGGCACTTTTTGACGGTGGAACGGTCACCAATCCTGAGAGCATTTTTGGTTCTAATACAACATTACTCATATTTCCTCACCCTAAAACAATAATTAATATAATTATAGCATAAAACGACTAAAAATGTCCATAAACTTTTACGAACACTTTGAGTATAGTATGTATGTTAAGAGTAAGGTTTTTAACTAACACAAAAAATGCCTTTTCTAAAATCTAAAAAAGACAGTTTTCACTAACATAGTAGGTATATTAAACCCTTATTATTTTAGAGAAAATTTTATATTGCAATATTAACTGAACATATACCACAAAAATATCTTTAATTTTAATGCTATCAATATTATTTAATAATATCATCTGTTGGAGTTTTGGACTTAATGTGTTATTATAAGAATAGAGTGATTTTGAGGTGATTTATCTTGAAAAATAAAATTCTTCCCGCTCGTGAAACTATGGAACGAAGTTATGATACAAGCGGACTTACCATTTATCTATTCTTGATTCCATTCGCTATCATTATTTTGCTTTTGCTTATAGCGCTTATTATATTTACTCAAATAAAGCAAAACCCTGAAAATCCTATTGATAATTCATATGATACTCAAAGTGTTGTATTATACAATTCTGAAGATGAAGAAAAGCTTCTGACGCTTGCTTCGGTTTATTCTCCGCTTTCTGATGATTATAAACCAAATCTTGAAAATTATAATGGCATACAATATGATTCTACGCTTGAAGAACCTCTCTCCGCACTTATCAGTTCTGCGAAAGAGGACGGAGTTACTATTAAAGTTACCGGTGGATATGTTTCTAAAAATGAACAGGATAAACTATTTAAAGCAGAAGTAGAGCGTCTTATGCAAGAAAAGGATTATTCTCAGGTTAAGGCTGAAACGGAAGCAGAAAAATCTATCCCTAAGGGCAATCATTGCGACAGACAAACAGGACTTTCTATAACTCTTTCAACAAATGATAATTATGCTTGGCTTGAAGCAAACGCTTACAAATATGGCTTTATCCAACGATATACAAAATCCGGCGAGGAGGAAACAAAGGTTAAGGCTGACAATTCGCTTTTCAGATATGTCGGAATAGAAAATGCTAAGAAAATACTCATACTTGGTATGACCTTAGACGAATATGTCGATTATGTCAACAGCAGATAAATTTCGCTGTGCGAAATAAACATTTATAAGCTGAATTTTTTGTGATATTCTCCTAAAAATAAAATATTGTAAACTTTCTCTTTTATAAGTTTATGCTATATGTTATAATAAAGCTTAGACACATATGTATATATGTCAAACATTAGAATCGGAGTGAATTAGTGATGTATTATCTTGGAATCGACCTCGGCGGAACTAACATTGTCGCTGGTGTAGTTGACAAAAACTACAAAATTATCGCAAAGGAAAGCTGTAAGACAAATGTTCCACGACCAGAGGAAGAAATCTGTGACGATATGGCTCTTGTAGCAAAAAAGGCTCTTGCAGCCGCTAAACTTACAACTGACGATATTTCTTTCGTGGGTATTGGTGTTCCCGGTGCTGTTAACGGCGAAACAGGTATGATTGAATATGCTGCTAACCTCGGTTTCCATAACTGGCCTATCGTAAAGATGATGGAAGAACGACTTGGAACTAAGGTCAAAATTGAAAATGACGCAAATGCTGCAGCTCTCGGCGAATATCTTGCCGGTGCGGCAAAAGGCTCTAAAAACGCTGTTGCTATCACACTCGGAACAGGTGTAGGCGGCGGAATTATCATTGACGGCAAGATTTACAGCGGTTCAAACTTCGCAGGTGCAGAGCTTGGACATACTGTTATTGTATATAATGGCTGGAAGTGCGGTTGTGGCAGACACGGTTGTTGGGAAGCTTATGCTTCTGCTTCAGGTCTTATCAAGATGACAAAAGAAGCTATTCTCGCAGATAGCGAAAAGGGTGCTTGTATGCTTCGTCTTGCCGGCGGAGATATTAACAAGGTAAACGGAATTACTGCTTTCAACGCTATGCGTGAAGGTGACGAATACGGCAAGAGCGTTGTTGATAAGTATATCAGCTATCTTGCTTGCGGTATTACTAATGTTATCAATGTATTCCAACCTGATGTTCTTTGCATCGGTGGCGGTATCAGCAGAGAGGGCGAAACTCTCCTTGCTCCACTTCGTGCAATCGTTGAAAAAGAACGCTATACAAAACACAACAAAAAGCAAACAAAACTTTGTGCTGCAACTCTCGGCAATGACGCTGGCATTATCGGTGCAGCTTTCTTAGACTAAAATTCGACTTATCAGAAATAGCCACAAAGCTCAGAAATTTTAACTGAAAGCTTTGTGGTTATTTTTTAGTTATTATAAAATTTTCAGGAGGAATTGAGATGTCAGATAAAGTAAAAGAACAGTTTGAAAAAGAATTTTATGAAGAAGAATTTGAATTATTGATACTCACAAACGAAGAATGTAAAGGTGCTATAATGTTAGACAATAAATATCTTAATCCATCTGTACATTTTGTTGCCAGTATAGATTGTAAAACAGGAAAACTAATAAAATCTGAAGGTTGTTTAACATGGCTTATTAAAGACGAAAAATCTAGAAATGGCTATGGATATGATTTTGAAAAATATGGGATATATAAGGTTCTTGTTAGAAAAAGTATTCCTATTGAACTGGACAAATATCAATCAGAAACATGGAATAACAGATTTATGTTAGTAAAATTACTTGAAAAAGATGTTTTGAATAAGGATTTGCAAGAATTAAAAGAATATTATTTAAAGCCTGTAATTCTTGAAAATGATATGGGTACTTTTACTCTTAACAGATATTTTTCTTGGTTTGAATGTAATAATGTAGACTGGAATGGTGCAGATATACTTATATATTTGGAAGTAGATGAAAACTGTGATGAAACAGCAAATTCAGCTATGACTACTTTACTTAAATATGCAAAGGATAAACAAGGCTTTGACCAAAAAAATCGTGAGTTTGCTGCAAAAGAATTACTTGATTTGGCAAATGATTGGCTTGAAGATAACGAAGATGAAGACAAGCCAGATAAAATCACAAAAGAAATGTTTATAGATAACATTAAAATGTCTGAATTGTGTATATCACCAGATGGCAGTATAACATTATTTTATGATGATGGAGATATGTTCTGGGGTCATACTATTCAAATAATTATAGATGAAAATGGTAACTATGACAGTGCTGATATAGCAGGATAATTTGATATTAAGTATATAAAACCGTATGAGCTTTATTTTCTCATACGTTTTTTCTGTTACCATAAAATTTTATTTTCAAATATGATTTTCTTATCTGCTTTGACTATTTCTCCAATTTCATAGCAGTTGTAATATTTTGAGATAATTTCAATAATATTATTTTTGTCTGCCTGTGATACAACTATATTAAAACCAACCCCACAATTAAATGTTGAAAGCATCTCTTTATCTTCAATATTTCCTACTGATTTTATATATGAAAATATTGGAATAGGATTTATCTTGG
The DNA here is from genome assembly GCF_047012705.1 of Pseudoruminococcus sp. NCBI lineage: Bacteria > Bacillati > Bacillota > Clostridia > Eubacteriales > Acutalibacteraceae > Pseudoruminococcus > Pseudoruminococcus sp. The sequence continues at coordinate 128,306 of NZ_JBKXNW010000001.1, forward strand.
ATAAATCAATCTTTGCAGATAAACCATTTTGTATAATTCTACAAAGATTTCCCTCTATACCGCCTCCTGTAATATGTGCCATACCCTTTAAACCCTTAAATCCAAAAATTTCCTTAATTGCTTTATAATATGCTGTATGTGGTGTCATAATATTTTCAATAAAAGTTTTACCATTTATTTTATCAAGCTTAATTTGAGGCATTTTATCCATAAGCATACGCACAAGTGAATAGCCATTTGTATGAAGTCCATTTGAAGCAATAGCTAAAACAGAATCTCCCTCAGAAATTGTTGTTCCATCTATTACTTTGTTTTTATCAACAATGCCTGCTATACTTGATGTAAGAATATAAACACCCTTATCAACAACTTGTGGCTGAATAGATGTTTCACCGCCAACCAATGCACATTCATTTTCTTCACAGGCTTCGGCTATGCCTTTAACAAAAGACTTTATAGTTTCTTTTTCGGCATTTCCACAAACGATAGTATCAAGCACAGCTAATGGCTTTGCTCCCATAACTGCAATATCATTCACTAAATGGTTAATCATATCATGACATATAGATTCACTATAGCCGTATTCCATAGCTAATTTTTGCTTTGAACCAGGTTCTTCTGATTTCAGCACCAAAACAGGGTTTGAAATATCTGCAAATGATATATCATATAAAGAAGCAAATGCTCCCAGTTTATTCAATACACGCCTATTATCAGTTTCAAGGAAGCTCGCCATTTCTCTTTTTATAGAATCCGTATAGGACACATCAACGCCAGCCTTGCTGTAAGAGAAATTTTCGCTATTTCTTTTTTGCCCCATAAGTATTTCGTCAACACTGACATTCAAAAGCTGTGCAAGCTCAACCAGCATTTCAGCACATGGCAACGAACCGTTTTCCCATTTTGAAACAGTCTGAAATGTGACATTAAGTCTTTGTGCCGCTTCTGCTTGAGTTATCCCTATTGCCTTACGCCTTTCAGCTATAAATCGAGCTATTTTTTGATTATCAAGCATTATATACCCTCCGTTTTGTTAAGTTGAATTTATTATATTAAATTCTAACTATCAAAACAATAACCAAATAATTGAGATTATGAACCGAACTCAACCATAAGTTGAGTTCAATATAAATCTTAAAATAAAAGGTATATAAATTAAATATATTTTTTTACATCTACGAAAAGTCTGCCTTTACGGCTTTTGCCTGAAATTCCGACAACTTCTGCTTTGCCCTTGCCACGCATAGAAATTTTATCGCCTGCTTTAACCTCTTTTGATGTATCTATACATACAAGCCAATTAAGCGACACCGCTCCTTTTGTGATAAATTCCGCAGATTTTGTCCTTGAAAGTCCGAAACACTCTGCCGAAATGCTATCCAAACGCATAGAACTTACATTTATGCTTATATCCTGAGTTTTCAAAACAGGTACTTCATAGCTTTCGCTTTCTCGGATTTCAACATTATATCTGCCAACCTTTTTCAAATTAAATTCTACAAATTCCGAAATGGAATTATGACAGAAAAATTGTGCTTTATCTTCATTTATAATTATATCGCCTATCATCTCACGCTTTATTCCAAGCCCCATAAGCGAGCCAAGAATATCTCTATGTGTAAATTCCGCATTAGAGGAAATAACTGAATACAGCTTAATCGGCAAGCCCTCATCATTGCAATATTCGTTATCCCTGACACGACAAAGCCTTCGTTCGGCATCATCAAAACCGCCGACAAAATCTATATATCCACGAAATTCTTCTACTTTGGAAATTAGAGTTTGTTCCGCAGGTGTCAGAAAATGTGAATATTCAACAGAGTAAGTTTTTTCACTTCTTGCGATAAGGTCGCTGATTTTTCTGAGTAGAATTTTCTGTTCATCAATGGTTGTATATTTAGCTGTGAAATCTTTCATATGCTTATCCCCTATAAAATTATAAGCTAATCATACCTTAAATTTTTTATAAACTCAAGACTATAAAAAACTTGAAACAAAAACTCGGTGCCAGTCTACGACTGACACCGAGAATTTTTTCCGGGCGAATAAACTTAAAAATTATTTAAAAGTATTATTCTTCTCTCATCTTTGCAAAGCACTCGCTGCAGTATACAGGTCTGTCTTCACGAGGCTTGAATGGAACCTTAGCTTCCTTGCCGCAAGAAGCACAGATAGCTGTGAACATTTCACGCTCTGGCTTAGATGCATTCTTTCTTGCGTCACGGCATGCCTTACATCTTTGTGGTTCATTTACGAAACCCTTAGATGCATAAAATTCTTGTTCGCCAGCTGTGAAAACAAATTCTTTGCCACATTCCTTACAGATGAGAGTCTTGTCTTCGTACATTTGATTAACCTCGCTTTGGTAAATTATAATTTTGCCCTAGGACGGTTTTGCACCGCCGCCTTTGAAAAGTTTACAACGCTCTACTTTAAGCTACTTGGGCATATAATACACGAATTAGTGCTTTTTGAGTTTTTTTCGTACTCGCTGCATAGCATTATCACAAGCTTTTTCATTTATACCAATTTCGGCAGAAATTTCTGCATATGAATAACCGAGCAGATATAGAGAAAGAACCTTTTTTTCAAGCTCAGTAAGATTTTGCTCTATTGATGTATAAAGTCGTTCCTCCGCCTCTTGAGATATTACAACAGACTCAGGCTCTGAAAGATGATCGGCAGAAAGTTCAGTCTCATCATCAAGCAAAACAGAATCATTCAAAATCTTATTCTTATCACTCAGGGCGGTTCGGACAGCCGAAACAATTTTGTTCTTTACGCATACCCCCGCGTAGGATTTAAATGCTGAACCTTTTGTTTCGTCATAGCTATTAACTGCACTTAAAAGTCCGAGTAAACCTTCTTGAATCAAATCGTCAGGCTCTAAACCACTTTTTTTATATTCCGCAGCAACGGAACGGATAAGGTATAAATATCTCACAACAAGTTCACGAAATGCACCTTCGTCAGAATTTTTGGCAAGTTTCACAAGTTCTACATCTGAAAGACTGTCAAAATTACCAAAAGCCTGATTCTCGAACATGATTTCACCTCATTGCACTCTCGTACTAATAAATAATACACTATTTGAACGAATAAGTCAATGCACATTTTATACAATTTGCAAAATTTCTTATAATTTTGTGTATAAAAATAATTTATTTTCTTATATGAAATTACTTTCAATTATATCACACAAAATATTTCTTTTGAATAAAACATTGAAGTTTACTTGAATTAAATTGAATAAAATATTGATATAAATAAATTATGGTTGTATAATAAAGATAATAATGCTTAGGGGAGATTTGCAGTGGTTGTTAAAATAAATAGTATGGGAATTTACGGCATAGAAGCTTATGCTGTCTGCGTAGAAACTGATATTTCGAGAGGCTTACCTGGATTTGAAATTGTTGGCTTGCCAGGAATCGCTGTTAAAGAATCTCGTGACAGAGTTCGTTCCGCTATTAAAAACAGTGGATTTACTTTTCCATCTCAAAGAATAACCGTAAATCTTGCCCCCGCAGACATCAAAAAAGCCGGTGCATTATATGATTTGCCGATTTTAGTTTCTATTCTCACTTCTATGGGGGCATTGACTAATACCTTTGATGATGCTGTTTTTATAGGTGAACTTTCACTTTCGGGCGAGCTTAGACCTATAAACGGCGTATTGCCTATGGCTATTGAGGCAAAAAATCTTGGCTTTAAGCGTATATTCATTCCTTTCGACAATGCCGCAGAAGGTGCTGTTGTTGACGGAATAGATGTCTTCCCTATTAAGAAAGTTTCAGAACTTATATCAGTTCTGAGAAATCAAACTTCACCTCAACCATATAAAACAATAACCCGTGACACAGCACAAGCTACTTTCTCATATGATTTTTCTGATGTTAAAGGTCAGGTTCTTGCTAAGAGAGCATTGGAAATTGCTGCCGCCGGCGGACACAATATCCTTATGATAGGAAGTCCCGGCGCAGGAAAAAGCATGCTTGCAAAGCGTGTTCCGTCTATACTTCCTGATATGACCTTTGATGAAATGATTGAAACAAGCAAAATACATTCCATTGCGGGGACTATGTCGAACGGACAATCACTTATAACAGAAAGGCCCTTCCGCTCTCCTCATCATACAGTTTCCCCTGCAGGACTTTCCGGCGGTGGAACTATCCTAAGGCCTGGTGAAATCTCTCTTGCACATAACGGCGTACTTTTTCTTGATGAACTTCCTGAATTTAGCAGAACTGCAATGGAAGTCCTTCGTCAACCACTTGAAGACGGAAAGGTTACTATTTCTCGCGTCAGCGGTTCAATAAGCTATCCAAGCTCAGTTATGCTTATTGCCGCAATGAACCCTTGTCCTTGCGGATATTTCGGTCACCCTACTAAGCCATGTATATGTAGCAGAAAGGCTGTAAATCAGTATCTTTCAAGAGTTTCAGGACCTCTGCTTGACAGACTTGATATACATATCGAGGTTCAGCCTGTTAAATTTGATGAACTTTCCTCCAATGAAAAAAGCGAGAGTTCTGCAACAATTCGTGCAAGGGTTAATCATCAACGAAAATTACAGCTTGAACGCTTTAAAGGTACTTCTATAACTTGTAATGCGAGAATTACTACGGATAAACTACACGAATTTTGTCCACTTGATGATGCCGCAACTGCTATTATGAAGCGTTCGTTTGATGCTATGGGCTTATCTGCAAGAGCCTATGACAGAATTTTGAAGATTGCAAGAACTATCGCAGATATGGACAACAGTGAAGTTATTAAGCGTGACCATATATTTGAGGCTATACAATTCAGAAATCTTGATAAGAAATATTGGAATTAGTAAATGAAATAAATCAACTCATTTATATGAAAATATAATAAAATAATTTTCAAAAAAATTTCATAAAAAGTATTGACTCCTACGTTGTGTAATAGTTTATTCTATAATTACACGGGAGGTAAAAAGCTATATGATGACCGTAAACGAAGTAAGTAAATTAACTGGAGTGAGTATACGCACTCTGCAATATTATGATAAAATCGGATTACTGAAACCTACAAAGTATACAGAATCTGGTTATAGGCTATATGACGATATAGCATTAGAAAAATTGCAACAAATTCTACTGTTTCGTGAATTTGAGTTTTCTTTAAAGGAAATCAAAGAAATTATATCCAAGAAAGATTTTGACAAAAACAAAGCACTCGAGCAACAAATCACTTTGTTAACCTTAAAGAAAGAGCGTTTGGAAAATCTGATTAGCTTTGCCCGTGGAATACAATTTATAGGAGTGAAAGCAATGAATTTTTCAGCATTTGACACAAGTAAGATTGACGAATATACAAAACGAGCAAAAGAGCAATGGGGTAATTCGCAAGAATATTTTGAATTCCAACAAAAATCTAAAAATCAAACAAAAGAAAAACAAAATGAAATAATCCAAAATTTCATGCAAATTTTTGTAGAATTTGGAGCTTTAAAGAATATGCTGCCTGATTCGGCAAAGGTGCAAAACCAAGTTCAAAAGCTACAAGATTATATTTCTGAACATTTTTATAAATGCTCTGATGAAATTCTATCTAATTTAGGACAAATGTATGCCGGAAACAGTGAATTCACTATAAACATAGACAATGCCGGAGGAGTAGGAACAGCAACTTTTGTATCAAAAGCAATCTGCATATATTGTGGTAAATAAAAATAAGTCATTATTCTCAAAAATTTTTATATAAAAGCAGAAACTCCGAGATACTCAGCAAACTGAAAGTATCTCGGAGTTTTATTTATTATTCAAACTCGCTTAACAGGAATCCAAATAGCACTTTCGTAATCTGAAGAATTCGGGTTTCCTTTGGAATAATATTCTATATTACATCCCATAGCGATTTTATACTCGCCGTTATTTGGAAGCCATTCATTGAAGATCTTTGTGTTAACAGACTGCAAAGCTCCAGGCATAGAACCCACACAACGGAATTTTGCCCATTCCATATCAGGTAAATCATAAGTCACCATGCCTTCTGGAATTTCTCCACTGCTATATATTCCTGCGATAAGATAACGAAATTCGCCGTTACTACCCATATCATCAACAGATACCCCAAGCATACCGATATGATTATCTAAAATTGCTTTTTCAATAGCATTTTGTGGGTTACCTTTAACCATAAGCCTTGCTATGTATTTTTCTCTGGCTTCATCCCAAAATTTAGGTATTTCTTGATATGAGGTTTCCATAGAAAAAATCTTCTCAAAACCGATAACCTTAAAACCACTCATCTTCTCAACAATGTAATCCATATCATTTCCTCCTTGAATCGAAATAGTTATTTTCAGGGGCAAAAACGGTTTTATGTTTCTCGAATTGCCCTTTATCCTTGAGGGAGAAATTCCATGAAAGCGACTGAATGCCTTTGAAAAACTCTCTGGCGTTTCATATCCATATTTATAGGCTAAGTCTATTACTTTATTCGGCTTGGAGATAAGCTCTAACGCTGCTAAGTATAATCTACGATTTTTGATATATTCACTGATTGAATAGTTTGTTATAGTCTTAAAGCCTTTTTGCAGATAAAACGAAGAAATATTCACTTCTTTTGCAACATCTTCTGCAGTTATGTCATCAAGTAAGTGATTTTCTATAAATGCTATTGATTTTCTCAGGCTCTCTGTCCATTCCATTGTTCTCACCTCGTATAATAACTATAACTGATTTTCTTAGAAAAATCCTGTTAATTATTGCTTTGATGTGTACGATTAAAAAACGGAAACAGTCTATTAAGAGCTGTTTCCGTTTTTGCTTAATTACCTTACTCTTTAAGTCTTAAAAAACTAACAAGATTTTCGCAGCTTTATAATATTACTTGAAGTATTTTACGCCGCTCTCGAAAATCTTCTGGTCTTTCTCGAATGGTACATTCTTATAAAGGTTGTCGCCCTTTCTTTCGGAGTGTCCCATCTTACCAAGAACACGACCGTCTGGGCTTGTAATACCCTCAATAGCACAAACAGAGCCGTTCGGGTTGAACTCGATTGTGTCAGCCTGCTTGCCGTTAAGGTCAACATACTGCGTTGCAATCTGTCCGTTTGCAATAAGCTTCTGGAGCATTTCGTCAGAAACCACGAATCTGCCTTCACCATGAGAAATCGGCACTGAGAATACATCGCCTGCGTTTACAGATGAGAACCATGGTGACTTTGTGGAAGTAACACGAGTATATGCCATATGGGAAATATGACGACCGATTGTGTTAAATGTAAGTGTTGGGTCATCTGCTTTAAGTTCACGAATTTCGCCGTAAGGTACAAGTCCGAGCTTGATAAGTGCCTGGAAACCATTACAGATACCGAGCATAAGACCGTCACGCTGATTGAGAAGTCTTGCAACTGCCTCACTGACTCTTGGGTTTCTGAAAGTTGTTGCGATAAACTTACCTGAACCGTCCGGCTCGTCACCGCCTGAGAAACCACCTGGGAGCATAACCATCTGTGCATCATCAATGAGCTTAACCATCTCAGAAATTGTTTCCTCGATAGCTGCCGGAGTAAGGTTCTTTACAATGAGAAGCTTAGGTTCTGCACCAGCCTTTTCAAAGGCTCTTGCTGTATCAATTTCGCAGTTTGTTCCCGGGAATACAGGGATAAATACCTTTGGTTTTGCTGTCTTGATGACAGGTGATGAGGTATTGCGTTCTGTATAAAGTGGAATTTCCTGCTCATTTACCGGGCAATATGATTTGGTTGGGAATACGCCCTCAAGCTTGAAGTTCCATTCTTCGATAAGCTCATCAATAGTGAGAGTTTCACCGTTGACTGTGATTGTTTCTGCGTCAACTGTTGTACCTAAGTCGTAATAGAGAATATCGGAAATTTCTGCACCGTCTGCAAGCTCAATAACGAATGAACCTGAAAGTGGAGCGAAAAGTTCTTTTGCTGTAAGCTCATTCTTGAACTCAAAGCCTATCTTATTACCAAAGCTCATTCTTGCGACAGTTGCAGCTGCACCACCCTCACGGACAACAGATGCTGCAAGAATTTTGCCATCATTTGCAAGTGCATAGATTGCCTTATATGCTTTTTTGAGTTCTTCCCAAGCCGGAAGTCCGGTTGCCTTATCCTCTGGAAGTGGGATATAAACAACCTTAGAGCCTGACTTCTTGAATTCAGCGGAAATTGTCTTAGAGGCCTTTGTCATTGCTACGGCAAAACTTACGAGTGTAGGCGGTACATCTAAATCCTCGAATGAACCTGACATACTGTCCTTACCACCGATTGACGGAATACCCATATTTATCTGTGCTGTCAATGCACCGAGAAGAGCGGCCGTAGGCTTGCCCCAACGAGAAGGAACTTCGTGAAGTCTTTCAAAATATTCTTGGAAAGTAAGTCTTGAAGTGAGTGGGTCTGCACCGATTGCAGCTAATTTTGAGAGAGATTCTGCAACAGCATAAGCTGCGCCGTGGAATGGACTCCAACGAGAAATTCCCGGAATATAACCATAGCTCATTGCAGTTGCGTCATCAGTTTCGCCCTTGAGAAGTGGAAGCTTTGCAGCCATAGCATCTTCCGGTGTAAGCTGAGTTTTACCACCGAATGGCATCATAACTGTTGCTGCACCGATACTTGCATCAAAGCGTTCAACAAGTCCTCTCTGTGAACAGCACTCAAGACGAGAAAGGTTCTTCTTGAATGCAGTCTTGGTGTCAAGTCCTTCAAGAGCCTTTGGAACAGAAGTTCTATAACAATTATCAGCATCAGGAGCAGTAATATATGAAGTAGCTACCTGTGTGACACCGTTTGTATTAAGAAATTCACGGCTGAGACTTACGATAACATCGCCACGCCATTTCATTGTAAGTCTTGGATTCTTTGCAACTATTGCAACAGGATATGCTTCGAGGTTTTCCTCGCCTGCAAGAGCGATAAATGCGTCAACATCGCTCTTATCAAGTACAACAGCCATTCTCTCCTGAGATTCGGAGATTGCAAGCTCTGTGCCGTCAAGACCGTCATACTTCTTGCGAACCTTATCGAGGTCAATGTCAAGACCGTCTGCAAGCTCACCGATAGCAACACAAACGCCGCCTGCACCGAAGTCGTTGCAACGCTTAATCATCTTAGCAGCTTTTTCGTTTCTGAAAAGTCTTTGAATCTTGCGTTCTGTCGGAGGATTACCCTTCTGAACCTCAGCACCACAAGTTTCGATTGATTCGAGTGTATGTGCCTTAGAAGAACCTGTTGCACCGCCGCATCCGTCACGACCTGTTCTACCGCCGAGGAGAACTATAATATCGCCCTCGCTTGGAACGCCACGAACAACATTTTCTTTTGGTGACGCACCGATAACTGCACCTATTTCAAGTCTTTTTGCTGCATAACCCATATCGTAAAGCTCTGTAACCTGACCTGTTGCAAGTCCGATTTGGTTACCGTATGAGCTATAACCCTGTGCTGCGCCTGTTGTAATTTTTCTTGACGGAAGCTTACCCTTCATTGTCTTTTCAAAAGGAAGTGTCGGGTCACCTGAACCTGTAACACGCATAGCCTGATAAACATATGCTCTGCCTGAAAGTGGGTCTCTGATAGCACCACCAAGACAAGTAGCCGCACCACCGAAAGGCTCAATTTCTGTTGGGTGGTTATGTGTTTCATTCTTGAACTGAACGAGCCATTTTTCTGTCTTGCCATCAATAGTTACTGGAACTTCAATAGAGCAAGCGTTGATTTCGTCACTGACATCAAGGTCAGGAATAAGTCCACGCTTACGAAGAAGCTTCATACCAATGATAGCCATATCCATAAGGGATACATCTCTCTTTGTATCCTTGCCATAAATTTCATCACGAGCTGAATAGTATTCTTTAAGAGCATTCTCGATAGCCTCAGACAATGCACCTTTTTCAATCTCAATCTTCTCAAGTCTTGTGAGGAAGGTTGTATGACGGCAATGGTCTGACCAATATGTGTCGATAACACGAAGTTCTGTAACTGTTGGGTCACGATGTTCTTCATCTCTGAAATAATCACGACAGAACTTCAAGTCTGAAAGTGTCATAGCAAAGCCCATAGAGGAATAATACTTTTCCATTTCCTCATCATTCCAGACTGTGAAACCCTTTATAACTGCAACATTATCTGGAACATTTGCTTTCATATCAAGGCTTTCTGGCTTTTCAAAGGAAGCAAGTCTGGATTCAACTGGGTTGATAAGATAATCCTTAATCTTTTCAAAATCAGTGTCTGAAATATTGCCTGAAACTGCGATAACTTTAGCTGTAACTACCTGTGGTCTTTCGCCCTGTGTGAGAAGCTGAACACATTGTGCAGCTGAATCGGCTCTTTGGTCATACTGACCTGGAAGATATTCCATAGCAAATACCTTAAATTCATCACCGATAGAAATCTTTTCATCATAAACAGTATCAGCATTTGTTTCGCTAAGAATAGTATTCTTAGCTTTTTCAAAGCTTTCACCGTCAAGGCCTGAAATATCATAGCGGTTAATAATTCTTACTGCTTCTGCATTTTTAATACCGAGATTTTGCTTTAAATCTGCGAGCAGGTTTACCGCTTCGACATCGAAGCCCTTTCTTTTTTCAACAAAAATTCTTTTTACTTCTGACATTTCACTACCAATCCTTTCAGTATAATGAAATCTTGACATACTATGTTTATTTTATCACACATTGTCGAATAGGTAAAGCGGAAAATTAAACTTTATGCAAAAGTAAAAGCCCTTGCATCGAATTTTGATGCAAGGACTTAAATTTATTAGAAGGTATAGGGGAAATTGTATCAATATGGCTTAAATTTATCAGGGGAATTTTTAATAATCGTAAGTTTATTTAATATACCACGAACGAGATTTACCAAACAATTACTCAGCTTTGGAACGGCAACTCGACACAAAAAGCTTGAGCAAAACTTTTAATTTTCCCAAGGGGAAGATTTAATTATTTATTTGCAACTGCCTTAAATGCTTCTTCAAGGTCAAAGATAATATCATCAATATGCTCTGTACCGATTGACAGTCTGATTGTGTTTGGCTTAATGCCCTGCTCTGCAAGCTCTTCTTCGTTGAGCTGTGAATGTGTTGTTGTTGCTGGGTGGATTGCAAGAGATTTAACATCGGCAACATTTGCAAGAAGTGAGAATACCTTGAGATTATCAATGAACTTTTGTGCGTCCTCAGATGTACCCTTAATCTCAAATGTGAAGATAGAACCAGCACCCTTCGGGAAGTACTTATCGTAAAGGTCCTTATAACCGCTCTCTGGGAGTGACGGGTGATTAACTCTTTCAACCTGTGGGTGATTTTTGAGGAAATCTACAACCTTAAGCGCATTTTCAACATGACGCTCTACACGGAGTGAGAGTGTTTCAAGACCTTGAAGGAAGATAAATGCGTGGAAAGGAGAAATTGTTGCACCAGTATCACGAAGCAAGATTGCACGAATCTTTGTAACAAATGCTGCTGGTCCAGCTGCCTTTGTGAAACTTACACCGTGGTAGCTTGGGTTTGGCTCTACAAGTGATGGGAATTTTCCACTTGCTTCCCAATCGAACTTACCACTATCAACGATAACACCGCCGATTGCTGTACCATGACCACCGATGAACTTTGTTGCTGAATGAACAACAATATCTGCACCATGCTCGATAGGTCTTAAAAGATATGGTGTTGCGAATGTGCTATCGACAACAAGCGGAATCTTATGTGCGTGTGCGATTGCCGCAACCTTTTCTATGTCTATGATGTTAGAGTTCGGATTGCCGAGGGATTCAATATAGATAGCCTTTGTGTTATCCTGAATAGCATTTTCAAACGCACCCTCTTCGTCAGGGTCTACAAAAGTTGTCTTAATGCCATATGTTGGAAGTGTATGCTCAAGAAGATTGTAAGAACCGCCATAGATTGTTTTTGCGGCAACAATGTGATCGCCTGCACCTGCGAGGTTTTGGATTGTATATGTTACGGCTGCTGCACCGCTTGCTACTGCAAGAGCTGCTACGCCACCCTCAAGAGCTGCAATTCTCTGCTCAAAAACATCTTGTGTTGGGTTTGTAAGTCTGCCATAAATATTACCTGCGTCTTTAAGCGCAAATCTATCTGCGGCATGCTGTGAGTTATGGAAAACATATGAAGTTGAAGCATATATCGGAACTGCTCTTGCGTCTGTTACAGGGTCAGCTTGTTCTTGACCAACATGAAGTTGAAGTGTTTCAAATTTTAAATTTCTTTCTTTAAGTTCGCTCATTATTATTACCTCTTTCATTTATTCAGTATAATTCATTTATAATCAAAATTTATTGTGTTCAGATTTTACTATCAGCAACAGCACATTCGTTCTGTGCGTGATTTATAGGGTTTAAAATACTTACTGATTTTCATAATCAATCACCTTCCACAATTCATATCGGATTGCTATGTTTTGAATTATACACTAATCCCTTTCGCTTGTCAAGGCTTTTTCAAAAATATTTCCTATAAATTTTATAGGTTTTTAGGTTTACTTCGGATAAACCAATTTTTCAACTGTCCAATCCCTTAAAATAGGCAACATATCTTTGGCATACTTCTTTGCGGCAACTAAATCGTGGGCTACATAATTTCCACATTCTTTGCGTTCACTGCCAGGGATAGTTCCCTCAAAATCTGATATAAAACAAAAAGCATCATATACTATCTTAATAGCCTTTTCCGGAGATATGCTATCTCTTACAAGAAAATAAAATCCTGTACGGCAACCCATAGGACCTACATAAACAACACTATCTGAATATTCAGAATTTCTTGCAAAGGTTGCAAAAAGATGCTCAAAAGTATGCAAACCGCTATCCTCAAGGTATTCTCCTGCATTTGGTTTTTTCATTCTTACATCATAGGTTACAACATCGCCGTCAACACGAGATGTATACATACCGACATCAAGTAAATCGTGGTTAATAGTAAAGCTTGCAATAGTTTTCATTTATATATTCTCCTCTAAAAAATCTTCAAATAACTTTTATAAATAGTAGCATAGCTATAAGACAGTTTGTTTCTTAAAAGGAATTTTTAAATATGTAAATTTTTTGGAAGATGAATTTTAAAGTTTGAATTTAAAATATATTTTCTAAAAAATTAAAAAAGCGCTTGACAAATTTGAAACCATAGGTTATAATAATCAAGCATTAAAGAGATGCGGATGTAGCTCATCCGGTAGAGCGCCACCTTGCCAAGGTGGAGGTAGCGAGTTCGAGCCTCGTCATCCGCTCCAACGCTCCAAAAAGAAAGCATTCGCCTTGCGAGTGCTTTTTCTTTTTACCGTAAAAATACGACAAATTTCTTTAATAATCTTTAAAAATATTATTTGTGTGCAGTTATGTAAACCATTTTTAAGATTGGAGTGGATTTCTTGGATAAACAAAATCTTTTGGACGGTGTTAAAACTATACATTTTATAGGTATCGGCGGCTCAGGTATGTGTCCTCTTGCCGAAATACTTTTTAATGAAGGCTATAAAATTACGGGTTCCGATATGGCGGAATCTGATACTTTAGAGCGTATACGCTCTTACGGAATCCCTGTTACTATGGGACATTACCCTGAAAATGTTGAGGGTGCCGACCTTATCGTTTATACTGCTGCTGTTAAGCTCGATAATCCTGAGCTTGTCGCTGCAAAACATCTTGGAATTCCTGCTGTTGAACGCTGTATAATGCTTGGCGAGGTAACAAGAAAGTATAATCGTTCAATCGGCGTTTCCGGTACTCACGGAAAAACTACAACAACTTCTATGCTCACTCAGCTTTTAACTATGGCTGATTATGACCCTACCGCAATTATCGGTGGTAAACTTCCTTTCTTGGGCAGTAACAGCAGAATCGGCAAAAGTGATATTATTGTTTGCGAAGCTTGCGAGTATGTAGATACTTTCTTACATCTTAATCCTGCAATCTCTATTATCCTTAATATTGATGCAGACCACCTCGACTACTTCGGAACTCTTGACAGAATTATCGAATCTTTCCATAAATTTGCACAGCAGACAACTTCACTCCTTATCGTAAATGGCGATGATGCAAATACGCTCAAAGCTGTTGAAGGTGTTGAGTGTCGTGCAATAACCTTTGGTTTTGGTGAGAAAAACGATTATCGTGCAGTTATCACCAATGAAGGCGTTATGGACGAATTTGATATTATAAAGGGCAACATAAAGCTTACAACTGTTAAACTTAAAGTTCCCGGTAAGCATAATGTAATGAATGCTCTTGCGGCTGCGGTTGCCTGCTTTGAGCTTGGCGTTTCGGCTCGTGATATTGCAAATGGTCTTGGTGAATTTACAGGCGCTCACAGACGCTTTGAAATTCTCGGAACTGAGGGTGGAATTACTGTTGCTGATGACTTTGCACATCACCCAACAGAACTTCGCGCAACTCTCACTGCCGCTATGGAAATGGGCTACAAGAATGTTTGGGCTGTATTCCAGCCACATACTTACTCAAGAACCGCTATGCTTCTTGATGATTTTGCAGACGCTCTTTCAATCCCTGACCATACGGTACTATCTGAAATTCTTGCCGTTCGTGAAACAAATACATATAATATTTACTCCAAAGACTTGGCGGAGAAAATCAAGGGTTGCGTATGGTTTGAAACCTTTGAGGAAATCACAGATTTTGTTGTGAACAGCGTTAAGCCCGGAGATTTGATTATCACTCTCGGCGGCGGTAATGTATATATGTGTGCAAATATGATTTACGACAGACTCAAGCAGAAATATGCTGAATAATTGGGTGAATTTATGGCTATTGAAATTATAATCAAAAATAAATCCGCTAAAAAAGAATTGCCATCTATTGATATACTTACGGGCGGCAAGTTCAAATATGGCTCCTTCGATGGTGTTCGCCTTAATATGGAACAAAAAGGTCCTGATGGCAGTATAAGTATGTTTAATCCCGAAAGAATCGGCAGAGGTATGAGCGTAGGTTTTGGCGATAATGAAATAAGCTTATTTTTGCCGCTTCCTACATCTGCTGAAGAAATTTCTGATTTCTATGCTACAGCCACTCGTGTAGCTGATTTTTGGGATAAAAAAGTTGAGGCGAGTCAGGGTGGAGAAGTATTCGACCCATATAATTCAAATAAACTTGCAGAGAATGCAAAAGCAAGCTCTATTGAATCAATTAAAGAAATAACAAGCGAAAAATTTAAAAATCCGATTTTATTCTGTGCAAGATGGGCATTATACCTTGGTGAGGGCGATATAAAATTTCTCAAAGAGGGCAGTCCATTAGAAACATTTGGCGAATATATGCACAGAATGCAAAATATTGACGCATATTATGCTCGTCCTAACATTATGACAACAAACCGCCATGATTGTATTTTTGGAATGTATGTTTTTACAGAAGGCGTTGTAAGCATCGTTCCTGCTATACCAAGATGCCCATTTGGCTTTAAGAACGCTAAAACTGGCAGACCTATTGAGATTGAAGATTGGTATATCTGCCTTTACTCACACGATGAGGAAACTGTTCTCGGACATCTTATTTATGACGATTTTCTCAAAGCATTGAAAAAAGAGGATTATCTGCATTATGACGCACAGAATATCCTGTTAAAAGGTCTGACAAGAGAAAGAATCGACTTTATGCTAAAAAAATTCGGCACACTTCCGCCAAACTAAATATATTAAATAAAGCCCGAACACAAATTTGTGTTCGGGCTTTTTGTTTAAGATTTGATTTTAATAATTTATTTCCATTGTTTCTTTAAATCTTTTGCCTTGCCACCATTATATTTAATTAGCTGTCGCCATCCCATTTCTGCAGCCATTTTATATAAGAATCTTGGAAAAGCAACTGATACATAATTGTTTTCCTGTGTTTCATGTCGAATAATTTTGTCTGTTATTAATTCTAGTGCTTTATGAATCGGTGCTTTGGGGCCTTGTCCATACTTTGTTTTTGGCATCATACTAAGGCATCCGCCTCCACCAATACCAATACCGCCACCCCAAGTGAATCCAGCTTTTATACACCAGTTCTGCAAAATCTTCAATGCAAATTCAGCTTGAATTCCTTCATAAAATCCACAATTCACTATACCATAAATATGTATATTATGGTTTTGTAAACGAGCCTTTTCTAACTGAACAAGGCAAGACAATAAATGGGACGGAATACCATCTACATAAAGTGGATATGCAAATACCCATGCTTCGGCACTATTTAAAATTTTCAACTGTTCTTCTGATACAACAGATTTATGAAAATCTATATCTAAAATCTCTGCCTTTTCGGAAATGTAGTATTTCAAATCCTCTAAAATAACACCGCTGGCACTATTATTAACCTTTGGGCTTCCGTTAATCAATGCAATTTTCATAAAGTAATGTCCTCCAATTCTTTTACCGTTTTATAAAATTGGACATTCTTTACTAATCCGCAGTAGTTATCCGCATTTGCTTCTATGATATTTCGTGCAGTTTCTTTTTCAGTTTCTGTAATATTATCTCCATAAAAATATGCAGAAATTGAGATTACATTTTCATATCTGCGTTTATGATGCATTTCACCTTTACGAATTACAAAATCAGGATGAATATAAGAAAGTGCTCTATCCTGCACTGCTTTAACAAAAGGGCTAACGCTGCCATAACAACATTCACTAATGAGAATCATCTCTGTACATTTGCTCATATCAATGCCTGTTTCTTCATAACCATCATGAATAACACATTTCCCAGGAGTTTTAACCCAGCAACCAAAGCATCCGATACAATTACGAATATCACCTTGAGGGCTAATAATTTTATGTTCTTCTTGTATAGGAATGTTGAAATCTTTTATATCTGTAATAATCAATTTCATCAATATTCTCTTTTCACAATTTGATTATAATAGTGTTCAATCTGTATTTTAAAATAGCTTATTCATTACAAGACCTGTAATGAGCTTTGGATAAAAATATGTAGACTTTTGCGGCATCTTTCCGCCTGCGGCGGCTACATCTCTGATTTCAGTAACTCTTGTAGGATTTAAAATAAATGCACAATTAGCTTTGCCTTCTCTAACACTTTCTATCGCCTCATTGAAATCTTTTGTGTATGTAAGGTTGACTTGATTAGCCATATTTTCCTTATCTATGCCAAAAAGTTTTTCGAGTATGAGGGAATGAAGTACAGTAACATCAAGTTCTCTAACAGGCTTTAACATATCCGGCAAAAGCTTTTCCAAAACATCGGAATTCTTGAAAGTAAGCAAGGTATAGCCATTGCCGCCACTATAAAAGCCGTAAGCCTTCTTGCCCATATCATATAAAGTGCGAAGGTCTTTTTCCATAGTTTCATATGACGGTTTCTTCTCTACATCAAAGTATTCCTCGCAAAGCTTTTCTGCCTTTTCAGCATCAAAGCTTTCCAAATCACGCACTATTCTATGCGTTGGGAATACGACCAATCCCTCGTGTTCCATATCAACAAGCATCATCATTACATAATCCTCGCCGCCATCACCGATTTTATTCTCACGGCAATAGTTTCTATAATTGAGGGCGGTTTCATAGCGATGATGACCGTCTGCAATATAGAGTTTTTTATCATCAAACTCCTTGCAGATAGCAGAAATTTCTGCTTCATCTGTTACAATCCAAAGGCGATGAGTAACGCCGTCATTGTCTGTCAATTCAATTTCAGGTTTACCTGCGGAAAGTTTGTCAAGTGCGTTTCTTATGGTATGTTTTTCGTCCATATAAAGAGAATATATCTGGCTGAAATTGCAGTTTGTAGCTTTCATAAGCTCGAAGCGGTCTTTCTTTGCCTTTGAAAGAGTTTCTTCGTGTGGAAGAACTATTCCCTTAGAAAATTCTTCAAGCTTAACACGAGTTATACAGCCCTTGAATTTATTTTTTACACCATAAGCTGTAAATTCTTCTTCGTAGATATAAATGCTATCTTTCTCATCCTGTTTCAGAACGCCTGTATCAAGCCACTTTTTAAGTGTTGCTTTTGCGTCCTCATAAGGATTTTCACCTCTTGGAAGCTCAAGTCTGATGATGTTGTTTTCATTCTCACTGAGATATGCCTGACGCTGTTCCTCGCTTATTATATCATAAGGCGGGCATACAAGCTCATCAATTTTTCCGGCAACAGCTGTATCAAATCTCAATGCACGAAATGCTCTAATTTCTGCCATTTTAAAATTCTCCTTTCAATTATAAAATTTGATTATAGAACAATAATTAAACATTGAATCGGAAAAGAACTATATCTCCATCTTTCATAACATAGTCCTTACCCTCTGAACGAACAAGTCCCTTTTCCTTTGCGGCTGCCATAGAACCACAAGCCATCAAATCATCAAATGCAACTACCTCTGCACGAATAAAACCACGCTCAAAGTCAGTATGAATCTTACCTGCTGCCTGTGGTGCTTTTGTACCCTTTGTAATTGTCCATGCTCTTACTTCCGGTTTGCCTGCTGTGAGATAAGAAATAAGTCCAAGTAAGCTATAACACTCTGTAATAAGACGATCAAGACCTGAACTTTCAAGTCCCATTTCAGCAAGGAACATTGCCTTTTCTTCGTAGTCCATATCTGAAATTTCAGCTTCACTCTCTGCACAAATCGGCAGAACGGCTGCGTGTTCACTTGCAGCAACTTCCTTAACACTATTTACATATTTATTATTTTCTATACCTTTTGCGAAATCATCTTCGCTGACATTTGCTGCATAAATAATAGGCTTATTTGTAAGCAATGCAACGCTCTTAAGCAGCTCTGCTTCATCTTCTGTACACTCAACAGAACGAGCGGATTTACCTGCATCGAGTGCTTCCTTTACACGCTTGAAGAAATCAAGCTCTGTCTGATATTTCTTATCACCCTTGAGGAGCTTTTGAGTTTTATCAATTCTTCTATCAAGCATTTCTATATCAGAAAGAATAAGCTCAACATTGATAGTATCTATATCACGCTTAGGGTCAACTGAACCGTCAACATGAATAATATCGTCATTATCGAAACAACGTACAACATGAACGATAGCGTCACATTCTCTTATATTTGAGAGGAATTTATTTCCAAGGCCTTCGCCCTTAGAAGCACCCTTTACAAGTCCTGCAATATCAACAAACTCGATAGTTGCCGGCGTAAACTTTTCCGGATGATACATTTCTGCAAGCTTATCAAGTCTTGAATCCGGAACTGCAACAACACCAACATTTGGCTCTATTGTGCAGAATGGGTAGTTAGCAGACTGAGCGCCTGCATTTGTAATAGCGTTAAAGAGCGTACTTTTTCCGACATTTGGTAAACCAACAATTCCTAATTTCATATTTCAAGTTCCTTTCATTATAAAACGAGCAAAAAACTTTGCATAATAAAATTAATATACCATATTTAGAAGAATTTCTCAACACTCACAGATAAATTTATAAAATCATGAGAATTTAAAATCTTCCAATTATTTATGGGTAAAAATATGTTTCATAGTCATAATAAGTAAAATCACGCCTATTAAAAATACTTTCCTCAACTTCATCTATATTTTTATTCGAATCATAAGGTTTTGTATCTAACTGCCATTCAAGATTTTTGGGTATTCTTATGGTAAAACTTCCGTACTTTTCATCTGTGTACAATATAATTCCCCTATCAACACCCATAAGAAAAATTTTTCGTTTTATATATAATCTGAATATAAAATCTACTATAATTAGAAAAAGTATTATGCCCAAAAGTATCGATAAATTAGTTCTTTTTTCTAACCACCAAGTCGGATATTTTTTTGGAAAACTATTTTTAGTATATTACTAAATGCTTTTACCGGCATTTATTACAAATAATCTCATTTTCTTCTACATTTTCTATCTTACAGAATGAAAAAATATAATCAAACAGGATTTCTTCCTCGTTAATTTCATAACTATCACCAAAATTAAACTATCTATAATATGACGGTTTACTTGTTTTTGTTCGTTATATTCAAGACTATATATCAAAAATTAAAAACAACAAGTACATATAGAATCCTGCCATTTTGCATATCTATTGAGTTTTTGCGCTCATTGTGCTATAATAGCGTAACAAAAATATAGAAAGGATTCATTCTAAGGCGGTGAAATAATGAAAAAAATACGCAATCGTTCTCTGATTGTTTGGCTTTTGGTTATGGCTTTTATCGGTGGAATGATATATTTTTCAATTAATCTTATAATCCACGCTGATATTTGGGCCTCAAAACCACAAAATGCACACATTGGTGTAGATGGAATGGGAACAGCTGGAACTATAACAGATATAAATGGTGAAGTTCTTGCTTATAGCGAGGACGGAAACCGATACTATAATTCTGACGCAGACGTTCGCTGTTCTCTGCTTCATACTGTTGGCGATGAGGGAAGAAATATCGGCGGTTCAGTACAAAATGTTTACCGTTCTCAGCTTTCAGGATATAGCTTTATCTTTGGTATGGGACTTCCTAATGGTCTGACTCTTGGCAGAAATATTCAGCTTACTGTAAACAGCGAAATTTGTAAAACTGCTTATCAGGCACTGGGCAATAATCGTGGTGCGGTATTTGTCTATAATTATAAAACGGGCGAAATCGTTGCAAAGGTAAGCAATCCTTCTTACGACCCTCAGAATATTCCTGATATTGATGGCAATGACGAATATGAGGGAGTTTATGTTGACAGAAGTATTATGGCAACATATCCGCCCGGTTCTACTTTTAAGCTTGTCACTGCATCGGCCGCCCTTGAAAATATTTCTGAAGCCGAACTCAAAAACCGAACTTACACTTGCACAGGAAGTGATACTATCGGCGGAAACGAAATTACCTGCTACGAAGCTCACGGCGAGGAAAATTTTGAACAAGCCCTCGCACACTCCTGCAACAGTTACTTCGCACAATTAGCTGTTGATCTTGGTGCTGATAAAATGACTACTCAAGCCAACAGAATGGGTTTTAATAAGAGCGTTTCTATAAACGATATTAACACTGCAAAAAGTATCTATGATGTTTCTAATGCTGATAAAAATCAGCTTGGTTGGAGCGGTGTCGGTCAATATACAACCCTTGCAAGTCCTATGACTATGGCTGTTATTTCCGGAGGTATCGCAAATGGCGGTACACCTGTAATGCCATATCTCATAAAGCAAATTTCATTACCGTTTGGATTGCCAAATATTCCTCAAAGCGGAAGCAACGGAAATCAGATGTTAAGCGAGAAAAATGCAAAAACACTTTCTGATATGATGCGATATACCGTAGAGAACGAATACTACGGCGGTGGCTTTAACGGAGAAGTTTGTGCTAAAACCGGTACTGCTGAAGTCGGCGGTGGCAAAGCCGCTCATGCTTGGGTAACTGGTTTTAGCCGAGATGAAAGCTGTCCTTTGGCATTTGCTGTTATCATTGAAAATGGCAATTCTGGATATTATGCAGCTTTACCTGTTGCCGCACAAGTTATGAATAAGGCTCTTGAAATATACAATAAATCATAACCCCACACAAAAACATGGAGTTTGCAAAACAACCCCATAGGAATCCAATATACCAGCCACACCTAAAGGTGCAAAAAAAGCAACGCCAACCGCAGGCGTTGCTTTTTACTTTATTCTATCGCAGGAATGTCTGAGGAATCACCATCGAAATCTTTATAATCCTTAAAGCTTAACTAACTATTATATCTTCTATTTCTTGATTTCGGATGTATTCCTTCACTACCTTTTTATTTGCTCCTACTGTATCATTTTATACAAAATACTCTTTTGTCATACTTAATACTTCATATTTGCAGGTTTTTTAATATTTTCCTTTAAGATACCAAACAAAATTTGATACTGCCAATTTTGGCTGAATGGATACCAACATATGAATATGGTCCGGAATTTCATGTGCTTCTATTATTTCCGCACATTTAAAGTAACACAATCTTCTCAGTATCTCTCCAATATCATTTTTTCATCTTAATATATCACTTTTATCCAACACTCCAGTGTTAAGAGGTTGATATTTACATCTTGTATGTGATAAACTTTTTTCATCCATTTGGATTCGACCTCCTTTGTTTTTGCACAGTTGGCATTACCCGCTCTTAGTTTAACAAAAAGAGGTTTTATTTTTTCTTAAATACAATAAAAAAAATCCGTTCCGCATTTTTACGGAACGGATTTTTATTTCTGAATTAAGGCCAAACAAAAACCATTTGGCCAATATTTGTTTTGAAACCACCAAAAATATGAAAAAATTCGGTTGTTTGATTATCTCTTTGAGAACTGCGGTGCGCGACGAGCAGCCTTGAGACCGTACTTCTTACGCTCTTTCATTCTTGGGTCACGAGTGAGGAAGCCAGCCTTCTTGAGCTTTGGACGAAGTGCTTCGCTATCGTATTGGAGAAGTGCTCTTGCTACGCCATGACGGATAGCACCAGCCTGACCGGAAACGCCGCCGCCTGCAACTCTGCAAACGATATCGAACTTGCCGTCAGTTTCTGTAAGAACGAGAGGCTGACGAACGATGAGCTTTAATGTTTCAAGACCGAAATATTCATCAATATCTCTGTCATTAATTGTGATTTTGCCTGTACCCTGATAAAGTCTTACTCTTGCAACAGAGCTTTTTCTTCTACCAGTACCGTAAAAATAAGGTGTCTTATCGTACATTTAAATATTGCCTCCTTTCTTATTTATCCCAAACTTCAGGCTTCTGAGCCTCGTGCTTATGCTCTGCACCCTTATAGAGACGGAGTCTTGTCATAGCAGCGCGGCCGATAGTGTTGTTAGGGATCATACCATAGATAGCAAGCTCAACAGCCTTTTCCGGCTTAGTAGCCATGAGTGTATCATAGCGAGTAGCCTTCATGTGGCCGATATAGCCTGTGTGGCGATAATAATACTTCTGCTGAAGCTTGTTGCCTGTGAGAACAACCTTATCGCAGTTGATAACAATAACATGGTCACCACAGTCTACATGTGGTGTGTAAGTTGTCTTAAGCTTACCGCGGAGAAGATCAGCAGCCTGAACAGCAACGCGTCCGAGTGGCTTACCGGCAGCATCAATGATGTACCACTTGCGTTCAATCTCAGCGGGCTTAGCCATATAAGTTGACATTAGCGTTTCCTCCTGTTTTCATAAACATTTTGCATATTCTCAAGGATACTGACAGTACCCTTTTCAAGTCACAAGATAGATAATATCACAGACAAACAGTGAAGTCAAGGGTTTTTTTGATTTTTTAAATTTTGAATAGAAAAAACTCTCTTTATCTTTATTTTTCTTAATTATACTCTCTTATGCTAATTTATGATTTTTAATATCTATAAATATACTTTCTGTCTTTTCCAAACATAAAAAATTTCCACTATGAACATATTATATGATATAGTATAAAGTATTTTAAGTTTTGTGATTTATTACAAATTTCTCGCTTTTTCACTTGAAATATATGCGTATTATGGTAAAATAAAAGCAACAGCTCTATACCCAAAATTTCAGAAGGGAATGAAAAATTTGAACGATTTTACCTATCAAAATAAAACTAAAATAGTATTTGGAAGAAATTCCGAAAATCAACTTCCACAGCTTATAAAGGAATACGGCTCTAAAATTTTACTTGTTTATGGCGGAGAAAGTATAAAAGAAATCGGTCTTTATGATAGAATTACAACTATGCTCAATGAAAACGAATTTGAATATTTTGAACTTTCCGGAATAGTACCAAATCCGAGACTCAGAAAGGTTTATGAAGGAATAGACATTTGCAGACAACAAAATATCGAATTTATACTTGCTGTTGGTGGTGGAAGTGTAATTGATACCGCAAAAGCTATCGCACTCGGATTTTCGTATGAAGGCGATGTTTGGGATTTCTTTGAAAACAGAAATGAACCGGAAACCTGTCTGCCGGTTGGTGTGGTTCTTACTATACCTGCCGCAGGAAGTGAATCGAGCAAGAATCTTGTCATCACTAAAGAAGACGGACTTCTAAAGCGTGGTTATGGAAGTGAAAAACTTCGTCCACAGTTTGCAATTATGAATCCTGAAACAACTTATTCCCTACCATTCTACCAGACAGCTTGCGGAATATCAGATATGCTCGCACATATAATGGAACGCTATTTTACAAAAACAGAGCATGTTGATGTCAGTGATAGACTTTGCGAAGGTCTTATGCGAGCAATAATCTCTAATGCAAAACTCGTAAAGCAAGACCCGGAAAATTATGATGCAAGAGCCGAAATAATGTGGGCAGGAACTCTTGCACACAGCGGTTTAATAGGTATGGGCAGAGAAGAAGACTGGGGCTCTCATGCAATAGAGCATGAACTTTCTGCAATTTATGATATTGCACACGGTGCAGGACTTGCAATAGTATTTCCGGCATGGATGAAGCATGTATACAGAGAAAATGAAGAACGCTTTGTCCAGTTTGCACAGAGAGTTATGAGCGTTGAATTGCCTAATTCAATGGTTTATGAAACTATAATGGAGGGTATCTCCCGACTTGAGGGGTTCTATACATCTCTCGGACTTCCGACAAGACTTTCAGCGGTTGGAATAGATAGTTCTCGTCTTGAAGAAATGGCTAAAAAAGCTAATTCATGCGGAAACTTCAAGAAGCTTGATGCAAGCGATATTTATAAGATTTACAAATTAGCACTTGATTAAGGAATGATTAAAGATGAAAAAAATTTGTGTATTTGATTTGGACGGAACTCTCGTCAACTCAATCTATGATCTCGCCGACGCTATGAACTACGCTCTTGTAAAAAACGGCTTTGAGCCTCACGAAACAGAAAAATACCGTTTTATGGTTGGCAACGGCATTTCAACATTGGCTGACAGAGCTATGGTTATCCCAAAAGGAATGGCAACTGATGAGCAGAAAAAGCAGGTTCTTGCAGATTTCAACGAATACTATACAGAACACAGCCTCGATAAAACCGTACCATATGATGGTATAACAGAGTTGCTCACAAAGTTAGACGAGCTTTCAATCAAATATGCGATTATGTCAAATAAGCCTGATAAATTCACAAAATCTATTGCTGCAAAGCTTTTCCCTAATAATAAATTTGCGGCAGCTTGGGGGCAGCGACCTGATTTTGAGAGAAAGCCTTGTCCTGACGCACTGCTTGCAATGCTTTCAGAGCTTGGCTTTGATAAGAGCGATTGCCTGTATATAGGCGACAGCAATGTTGATGTCCAAACTGCGAAAAATGCCGAAATAGATTTCTGCGGTGTAAATTGGGGCTTCCGTCCCGAAAGTGAACTTATTGCAGAGGGTGCAACATTTATCGCAAAGACTGCCGATGATATTCTTGCAAGACTGTAGATTACAAAATTAGCCTGTTCAAGATAAGTAAATCGGTATCTGTGGAGGTAAAAATGATAAATAGAGATAATCCATCGTTAGAATATATAAAAAGCAAAGCGAACGAAATTCCTAAATTCAAAAAAACTATTGGCATTATTGAAAAAGAGTTAGAAAATAAGAATACGATATTGGCTATTGGAAACGCAGGAGCTTTGCCGGATGAAACTTACATAATTATTCGGTTTAGCCATAAAGCAAATGAGCAATATGATGAATTAAAAGATTTTGGAACAAAATATAAGTGCATTACATTTTGCGATAATAATGGAGCAACATCGATTTGGTTTCCAAAACAATAAATATACAAATTTTTTTGGGGAATAGCTTTACAACTTCCAGTTTATAATTACATAAAATCTACGAAAGGAGAACTATCAACAATATGGATATAACAAACGAAAAGATTGATAACGGCAAAGAATATGGGTGTTAAATTATATACAGATTTTAATTTTAGAGATATTTAAGTAAACAAAGAGGTAAAAAATATTATGAAAACCATAGCCGAATTAGAAAAATATTTAGAAGAAGAATGCTACTCCTTTTATGCAATAACTATTGGAAAACATATGGCACCTGAAGGGTTTGTTATAAAGCAAGATGGACAAGAATATATATATGGCTATTCCGAAAGAGGTTTTCTTCGTACGATTAAGGCTTCTGAATCAGAAGAAGAACTTGTTAATTATGCACTAAAAGACTTAGCAAGTTACAAGTGGAATAGAGCACATTTAGTTGCACGAATGTGGTCAGAATATGATGCTACTGAAGCTGAAAGAGAATTAAGTAGAATGCATATTGCTTTTGAAAGAAATGATGTTCATAATTGTGATATGGAACATAGAAGGTTATGTAGAATATTTGTTTTCGGAAGAGATATTTTGAGACTTTCAGATTTTAAAAGAAAATATATTCAGGATCCATAACATATAATATCTACCGTATTATATCAGAAAATAAATCCGTTTTTCTTTGTAGAAAAAGCTTTCAAACCCAAAAACTTCACGAAAGGAGAACTATTGACAATATGGATATAACAAACGAAAAAATTGATAACGGCAAAGCCTTTGACTGGGGCAGAGTTTCCGCTGAATATGTGAAATATAGGGATATTTACCCTAAGGAATTTTATGATAAAATTATAAGCTTAGGCTTATGTACAAAAGGACAAAAGGTTCTTGATGTAGGTACTGGAACAGGAGTTCTCCCAAGACATTTGTATGAATACGGTGCAGATTTTGTCGGTGCGGATATTTCAGAAAATCAGATAGAAGCCGCAAAAGTTCTCGCAAAGGAAAATAAGCAGAATATTCAGTTTATTGTTTCATCTGCAGAAGATATTGATTTTCCACAGGATAGCTTTGATGTGATTACAGCGTGTCAGTGCTTTTTCTATTTTCATTATGAAACTGTCATACCGAATTTTGCAAAAATGTTGAAAAAGGGTGGCAAGCTGGCAGTTTTATATATGGAGTGGCTTCCGTTTGAGGATAAAATCGCAAAAGCAAGTGAAGATCTTGTTCTGAAATACAATCCAAAATGGAATGGTGCAGGCGAAATCAAACACCCAATAATTCTGCCTGAATTTGTGGACAAGTATTTTGATACGGTTTACAGTGAAGAATTTGACCTTGATGTTCCGTTTACAAGAGAGAGCTGGAACGGAAGAATGAAAGCGTGTCGTGGAACAGGTGCGTCTCTCTCCGAAGAAGAACTCGTAAAATGGGAAAATGAGCATAAAAAGCTCCTTGAGGAAATTGCAGACGAATCCTTTGCAATTAAGCACTATGCTGCAATAAAGGTATTGCAAGTTAAGAAGTAAACTTGGAGGTATAGCCTTGCAGAAACGAAACTATCAAAAAGAGCTTGATTCTGTAATCAACAATATAACAAAAAAAGGTATTCGACCAAAGCTGTTGCTACATTCGTGTTGTGCTCCATGCAGCAGCTATGTTCTTGAATACCTTAATCAATATTTTGATATTACATTGTATTATTATAATCCAAATATATCTCCTGAAAGCGAATACAATTTCAGAATAAGCGAATTACATAGACTCGTTTCTGAAATGGGCATAAGCGTTAAAATAATTGACGGCGATTACGAACCCGAGGCCTTTGAAGAAATTGCAAAGGGACTTGAAGACGAACCCGAACGAGGTGCAAGATGTATAAAATGCTACCGTCTTCGCCTTGAAAGCTCTGCAAAAATTGCAAAGGAGCAAAACTTTGATTATTTCACAACTACGCTTTCAATAAGTCCTATGAAAAATGCAGACGCTCTTAATTCTATTGGTTCGGCTCTTGCGGATAAATACGGCGTCCCATATCTTTTTTCTGACTTCAAAAAGAAAGAGGGTTATAAACGCTCAATAGAGCTTTCAAAGCAATATAATCTTTATCGCCAAAATTATTGCGGTTGCAGATTTTCAAAAGCTCAAGCTGAAAGTCAGAATAAGTTAAATAAATAGATTGCACTATCACGAATAAAGCCATATGGCAGACTATCTACAATGCTATAAAGCGAAATGGAATCTTTTATTATGAGGTATACGCCAATAGCTGTAAGAATTAAAAATACTAAAAAGAAAATTACAGCAAGTATTCTTATTGTCTTCATTTTGCTTTACCTCCATATTTGATTCTATTTCTTATAAATCTAAAGTATTTTCCGATAAGCTTTATTCCGTCATATATAGAAAGAATTGCTATAAATATTCCGAAAACAGCCAGAAAAACTCCTGCCACAGCAATAAAGAAAAAACCTACACTAAGTGAATTAAGAATAAAGCTTGAAAATACCATAACCATACCGGCTATGCAAAAAGCTATTCCTAAAGCGAAAAAAGCAAGCATAATTGCAATCATAGTAGGTACAATAATAATTGAAAGAGTTCCCCAGATAGCAGCCTCCCATGAATGGGCAGTGCCGCTATTTTTATTTCCAGCCTGCTCAATATTATAATGGTCATGATAACCTCTATCAGATTGATACATATTGATAAAATATTCTGCGGCATCTTCAGGACTTCCTAAATCGTATATAATATCCTGTTCAGTCTTGCCATTTTTCATCTCTTGTGAAAACTGAAGTTCATAGTCATTCATAACCTTATTTCGATTTTCTTTAGAAAGAGGTTTAAGTGCTGTATAAAGCCTTTGCATATACTCTTGCTTTGTCAATAATATCACTATCCCGTCCTTAAATTCAAAGAAAATATACTGCAAAAAAATCCTTTTGTCAAGCTTGATACTTAATTAAATAATCAAAAAAATACAGATTTTAGCAAGAAAATTTTAAAAAATATTGACAATATAAAAATTACAGAAAGTTTAATAAAACATATTAAAAGTACACGGTGGAAAAGTTTTCAAACATAGAATTTCGCATAGTTTCAAGGGTTTTTAAGAAAGTTATCCACACTTTCAACAGGGTTTTCAACATTTATGGGGGAAAACTCTGATTACAAATAGTATAATTATTTAAAAGAACTAAAAATTTGAATAATTTTCTTAAAAATAGACAATTATATAGTAGCTAAAATAACAAAAATTCGGGAGGTTGTTTTTATGATTAAGGGTATTAACAGAAGTATAATTGAGGTTCTTGATACAGGCAGCGTTTATTATGAAAGAGCCTTGCTTGTAATAAGACCGGAATATGCCTCAGCTCAAAGAGAATTGCTTGAACAAGAGGCAAAAAAGCTTCTCGAAAATATGGGAGAACCATCGTCCCTTAAACGCAGTAAAAGACGCTTTAAAAATATTGTCACTTTTTGTATAGCAGCCGCTATAGGTGCAATTTTTACTGCCCTGTGTTTTTTGATTTAATCATATTTTATGTAGAATACAATATAATTAAAATAAGATAGTATAATAGCCATGATTTGTTAAAAAGACAGACTAAAATAATATTTCCGCTTTATTTCATTTAATATAATTTTTAATAAATCAGAGGGCTTATGGATAACAAGAAACTTGCACTTATGGAGTTTATTGGCTCAGCATTTGTTTTTTCATTTGGAATGTTAGTAAAATATGCTTTTATACTATCAGAAGGTGATGTATGGAGCTTTTTCATATCCAGTGTTAATAACAGTGCTTGGGAACAGCTAAAACCTTTTACCTTTCCATTTTTTATATGGAGCGTTATAGAGCTTGCGGTATTGCGGCTTCCTGTTATACGGTTTGTACCGTCTAAGGTTGCTGCATTTTACATATATTTGGCGTTAGGGCTTTTCTATATGGCTGTATATAATTCATTTTTTGAAGGGTTATGGAGAATATTACTTTTTGTAGGCTTATTTATAATAATCTTAGTATCGCATTATATTTCCTATAAGATAATTACCAAGATAAAAATTATCAGTAGTTTTTTTATACCCTCACTTGTGGCATTAGTCTTATTTATGGCTATGTTTATATTCTTTACACCACACGCACCTCACGGAGCATTATTTTATGATGCAATCAATGGCGGCTACGGTCTTTTGTAGTCAGTTTTTCCACCTTCTTGAAAAATCCAAGTAATTGTTGTATACTTAATAAAGTAGCATGAGCTTGGAGGAAAATATAATGGATTTATTTGAAAAGACGCTCGAAAGCAAAGAAATATTCGATGGTAAGGTTATTCATGTCACCTTAGATAAGGTAGAACTTCAAGATGGAAAAACTTCTTTTCGCGAGATTGTAGGACACCCCGGAGGAGTTTGCGTTGCCGCCCTCACCGAAAATGACGAGCTACTTTTTGTAAAACAATTCAGATACCCATATAAAGAAGTTACAATCGAACTTCCTGCCGGCAAACTCGAAAAGGGTCAAAACCCACTTGAAAATGGAAAGCGTGAACTTTTAGAGGAAACCGGTGCTATCGGAAGCGGATATATAAGCTTAGGAAAGCTATATCCGAGTCCAGGCTACTGCGGAGAGATTATCCATATGTATTTTTGCAGAATAGCTCATTTTGAGGCTCAAAAGCTTGATGAAGGCGAATTTCTGAATGTCATAAAAATCCCGCTAAATAGGGCCGTAGAAATGGTTCTCAATAATGAAATTCCTGATGCTAAAACACAAACCGCAGTTTTAAAAACTGCTATGATGATTGATAGGCTAAAAGGACATCCGGAATTATAATAGGAGGTAGATTAAATTGATAAATCCTATTGTAATAATTATCCTTGCAGCATATATACTAAGCTTTCTTGTTCTTAGAATAGTTGTAAAGCCTAAAAAGCCAATATTCACAGGCGCATTGCTTTTAATGCTTATCTTATTTGTAATTGTAACAAGTATGATAGATACTTCTATATATGGTTCAGAACTTATGAATGATTTCGAGAAAAGCATAGTTTCTTTTGTGACATCTACAAGAATCCATGACACTGTTAAGCTTGAAACCTCATTCAGAATTTTTGCATGGATAGACATTGGATTGTTTGCTGTAACTATAATTTCTATGTATGTAGAACTCAGAGCAATTCTTATTTCAGTTTATTCTGAACGGGGAAAATCTAAAAATAATGAACCTGAAAATAATACAGAACAAACAAATCATTCTGTGAAAGGAATTTAAAATATGGACAACATCGGAATTTATGTTCATATTCCCTTTTGTGCCTCTAAATGTAAATATTGCGATTTCTTTTCTAAAAATGGTAATGTTGATGAAATAAATCATTATGTATCCGCTGTAAACGAAAGGCTTACTAAATATGGCAAAGAGCTTAATCGTACAGCGGATACTCTTTATATTGGCGGAGGTACTCCGGGAATTATTGGTGCAGAAAGGCTATCATCAATCGCAGAAACAGCTAAATCTGCCTTTATGATTGATGAGAATGCAGAAATCACTGCCGAACTTAATCCTGCCTCAGCTGATGAAAGCTTTGATTTTGCAAGACTCAGACAAGCCGGTTTCAACAGGCTTTCAATAGGTATGCAATCCGCTAATAACAATGAACTTAAAAGACTGGGCAGACTTCATACAGCAGAAGATGTCAAAACAACAGTTCTAAATGCAAGAAAAGCAGGTTTTAAAAATATTTCACTCGACCTAATGCTCTGTATTCCAGAACAAACAAAAGAAAGCCTTGCACATTCTATTGAATATTGTTCAGAACTTGGCGTTGACCATATTTCAGCTTATATACTTAAAATCGAAGAAGGAACACCTTTCTATAAAGAAAAAGACGCACTTACTCTTGACGAGGATACTCAAGCAGAATTTTATCTTTTCGCCTGTGAAAAGCTTGAACAATTTGGATATCATCAGTACGAAATATCCAATTTTGCAAAAAATGGTATGGAAAGCAAGCATAATCTTAAATATTGGAATTGTGATGAGTATCTCGGAATTGGCTGTGCAGCACATTCCTTTATAAATGGAAAACGCTTTTATACGGAGCGCTCTTTTGATGAATTTTATAAAGGAATAACTCATCAAGATGGGAATGGCGGTTATATCGAAGAATATATTATGCTAAGACTTAGACTTGCAAAAGGACTTACTCAAAAAGACTTTAAACAACGCTTTGGCATAAAAATCCCTGAAAATTATATTAAAAATGCAAAAAAATTTGCAAATACAAATCTTCTTATATGCGACGATAATGGAATAAAGCTTACGAAAGATGGTTTCCTTATATCTAATACACTAATCCTCGAAATATTATCAGCAAACGGTTGAAATGTTGTAAAATTTAATATATAATTACAGTATATTATAAAAAAATTGTGATGTTATCACTAAACGGCGGTGAGGATTATTATGACTGAAAAAGATTTAAAAAAGCTTTTTGGTGAAATTGCAGCGGAATATGGATTTAAAAAGCATAGGTATATGTTTATAAAGGAATACGAAAAATTCATACTCAGAATAAGCTTACAAAATTATCTGGAAAATGACGAATATCATTTCAACTGCTATTTTTTGATTAAAGATATGAATAGCAGCGCATTACTTTCAAGCTTTCTTACAGCTGATATAACAGGCCGTGAAAAACTCGTTACCGACAAGTGTGAAGTTGAAACTATAAGCCTAAAAGATTATAGCAAAGAGGAAATATCAAATATCCTAAGAAATTCTATTGATAAATTTATGCGGATTATAGAAACAACTGGGTTAGGTGGTTATCTGAAGAAAAATCCTGAAATAATTCCAACTATACCTATACGCTCTAAAGAATACCTTGAAAAAGAAGGCGTAATATAAAATCAATAAACGAGTCCTTAAAAAGGAATAATAGAAAAATAAACCTCCTATGGTAGAATAAAAATTACCATAGGAGGTTTTTTTACCAAAAACATATCGCTCAGTATAAAAAATGAAATATTAAATTTTATATAATCAGAGTGAAACTTTAGAACAAATAATAAAAATTTTAAATTACTTTATCAATATAAAAATCAGGCATAGCCCATAATTTGAGCTATGCCCGATTCAATAATCTAAATGTTTTTATTCAGCCGAGTTAGAAGGAGTTTCCTCTCTATACTCAACATCTCTATAACGGTGCATACCTGTACCGGCAGGAACAAGCTTACCGATAATAACATTTTCCTTGAGTCCCATAAGTGGGTCAACTTTACCCTTGATAGCTGCATCTGTAAGAACCCTTGTTGTTTCCTGGAATGATGCGGCTGAAAGGAAGGAATCTGTTGCGAGTGAAGCCTTTGTGATACCGAGAAGCATTGGTGTGTAGGTTGCCTCTGTAAGTCCCTCTTCACCGTTTGCAATTCTTGCACGAATTTCATCGTTAGCGGCATAAAGCTCGCTCTTATCAACGAGAGTTGTTGGCAGAAGCTTTGTAGAGCCGTTATCATCAATTCTGACTTTCTTCATCATCTGACGAATGATAACTTCGATATGCTTATCGTTGATATCAACACCCTGCATACGATATGCTTTCTGAACTTCCTGAATAAGGTAGTTCTGAACAGCTTCTGTACCCTTAATTGCAAGAACATCGTGTGGATTTACAGAACCTTCTGTAATCATTTCACCGGCCTCAATTACCTGACCTTCTTCAACACGAACTCTTGAACCGAACGGAATGAGGTAAGACCTTTGCTCGCCTGTTTCATCATTATAAATAACAGCGTGACGGTTCTTCTTGATTTCCTCGAACTTGACAACACCAGCAATTTCACTGATGATAGCGAGATGCTTAGGCTTTCTGCCCTCAAAGAGTTCCTCAACACGAGGAAGACCCTGTGTAATATCTTCAGCTCCTGCGACACCACCTGTATGGAAGGTTCTCATTGTGAGCTGTGTACCAGGTTCACCGATAGACTGAGCAGCAATAATACCAACAGCCTCACCGACTGTAACAGGCTGACCGTTTGCAAGGTTAGCACCATAGCAACGCTTGCAGACGCCGTGCTTTGCACGACAATGGAGAATTGAACGAAGTTTAATGCGTTCAACGCCCTTGCTGACGATAAGGTCTGCTTCATCATCACCCATAAGCTTATCCTTAGAAACAAGAACTTCGCCTGTTGCTAGGTCTTTGAAGTCTTCGCAAAGGTATCTGCCGAGAAGTCTTTCGTGGAAGCTTTCGATAGATTCCTTACCCTCTTTAATCTCAAATACTTCGATACCCTCAGTAGTACCGCAGTCGTCCTCTCTGATGATAACATCTTGTGAAACATCAACAAGTCTTCTTGTAAGGTAACCTGAGTCAGCTGTTCTAAGAGCTGTATCGGCAAGACCTTTTCTCGCACCACGAGATGAAATAAAGTATTCCAAAATGTTAAGACCTTCACGATAGTTAGCTCTGATAGGAATTTCGATTGTTTTACCTGCTGTATTCGCAATAAGTCCACGCATACCGGCAAGCTGTCTAATCTGGCTCATAGAACCACGGGCACCGGAGTCAGCCATCATAAAGATTGGGTTATATCTGCCGAGGTTTGCTTGAAGTGCATCAGAAACATCGTTTGTTGCAGTTTCCCAAACTTTAAGAACCTTTTCGTAACGCTCTTGGTTAGACATAAAGCCTCGCTTATACATCTTTGTAACCTGGTCAACCTGCTTTTCTGCACGAGCGATAATATCTTTCTTTGCAGGTGGGATTTCAGCATCACAAACAGCAACAGTAATAGCACTCTTTGTAGAATACTTATAACCCTGTGCCTTAACAGCATCGAGAACTTCAGATGTTCTCTGTGTGCCGTGTATTCTTATACACTTATCAAAGATTTTTCCAAGCTGCTTTTTACCAACAAGGAAGTCAATCTCAAACTTGAGGTCATTTTCAGGGTTAGTTCTATCAACAAAGCCCAAATCCTGTGGAATAGGTCTATTAAATATGATTCTACCAACAGTTGTATCGACAAGACCTGTCTTCATAACACCATTGATTTCGAGAGTTCTTCTGACCTTAATCTTAGCATGAAGGCTGACAACCTTTGCATCATAAGCCATAATAGCTTCATCGCAGTCACGGAAGATTTTGCCCTCACCTGGCTCTCCGTCCTTATCGAGTGTAAGATAGTATGAACCAAGAACCATATCCTGTGTAGGAACTGTAACCGGTCGTCCGTCTGATGGCTTGAGGAGGTTATTTGAAGCAAGCATAAGAAATCTTGCTTCTGCCTGAGCCTCTGCTGAAAGCGGTACATGGACAGCCATCTGGTCGCCATCGAAGTCGGCGTTAAATGCTGTACAAGCAAGTGGGTGGAGTTTCAATGCTCTACCCTCTACGAGAACAGGCTCGAATGCCTGAATACCAAGTCTATGAAGTGTAGGAGCACGGTTGAGGAGAACCGGATGTCCCTTGATAACCTTTTCGAGTGCGTCCCAAACCTCTGGCTTTGCTCTCTCAACAGCCTTACGAGCTGCCTTGATGTTGCCGGCGGCATTATTTTCAACAAGAATTTTCATAACGAAAGGCTTGAAGAGTTCGAGAGCCATTTCCTTAGGAAGACCGCACTGGTACATTTTAAGTTCAGGACCAACAACGATAACTGAACGGCCTGAGTAGTCAACACGCTTACCGAGAAGGTTCTGACGGAAGCGTCCCTGCTTACCTTTAAGCATATCGGAAAGTGACTTCAAGGCTCTGTTATTAGGGCCTGTAACCGGTCTGCCTCTTCTGCCGTTATCTATAAGTGCATCAACAGCTTCCTGAAGCATTCTCTTTTCATTTCTGATGATAATATCAGGAGCGTTAAGCTCTAAAAGTCTGCTAAGTCTGTTATTTCTGTTGATAACTCGTCTATAAAGGTCGTTGAGGTCAGATGTTGCAAAGCGTCCGCCGTCAAGCTGAACCATAGGACGAATATCCGGAGGAATAACAGGAATTACATCGAGAATCATCCATTCAGGTCTGTTGCCTGAGAGACGGAAGGATTCTACAACTTCAATTCTCTTGAGGAGTCTTACTCTCTTTTGACCAGAAGCATTTTCGAGTTCTTCTTTAAGTTCAGCGGAGAGCTGGTCGAGGTCTATTTCTGCAAGAAGCTTTTTGATAGCTTCTGCACCCATCATAGCCTCAAAATCGTCTTCATACTTTTCTTTAAGATCTCTATACTCTTTTTCTGTAAGGCACTGCTTTTTCTCGATTTCTCGTACATTGCCCGGGTCAGTAACAATATACATTGCAAAGTAGAGAACCTTTTCGAGTGTTCTTGGGGATATATCAAGGATAAGTCCCATTCTTGATGGAATGCCCTTGAAATACCAGATATGAGATACAGGAGCAGCAAGCTCGATATGTCCCATACGCTCTCTTCTTACCTTGGAACGAGTAACTTCAACACCGCAACGGTCGCAGATTTTTCCCTTAAAGCGAATTTTCTTATACTTACCGCAGTGGCATTCCCAGTCCTTTTGCGGGCCAAAGATAGTTTCGCAGAAAAGACCATCGCGTTCTGGTTTTAGAGTACGGTAGTTGATGGTTTCAGGTTTTTTAACCTCGCCATAAGACCATTCTCTTATCTTTTCGGGTGAAGCAAGACCAATCTTTATAGATTCAAATACATTAAATTCCATTAAATGCTTCCTCCTGTCGATTATTTATCATCATCGGAATCGCTGAAGAAGTCGCCGCCTTCATAGTCGGAATCCTCTCCGAACATATCTTCATCGGCATCGTCCTTATCGTTTACGATTCCTCTTTCGTCAAACATATTGTCCTCGTCCTCATCGTCGCCATCGAGCATATAGCCATCCATAGTGGTCATGACATTCTTCTCGTTAAATTCGGAGTCGGAATCAGCGTTCAGACCGACATCATCGTCCTCATCAAAGTTTTGTCTGAGGTCGATTTCGTTATTATCCTTATCGAGAACCTTAACATCAAGAGCAAGTGACTGGAGTTCCTTAATAAGAACCTTAAATGATTCAGGAATACCAGGTGTAGGAATATTCTGTCCCTTAACGATAGCCTCATAAGTCTTAACACGACCGACAACATCGTCAGACTTAACTGTAAGGATTTCCTGAAGTGTATAAGCAGCACCGTAAGCTTCAAGTGCCCAAACTTCCATTTCACCGAATCTCTGTCCGCCGAACTGAGCTTTACCACCCAAAGGTTGCTGAGTAACAAGTGAGTATGGACCGGTAGAACGAGCATGAATCTTATCATCGACAAGGTGATGGAGTTTGAGGTAGTACATATAACCGACTGTAACAGGGTTATCGAACCACTCACCGGTTCTACCGTCACGCATTCTTGTCTTACACTCGTTAGTAATAATGCCGTCCTTTTTGAAGCATTCTGTAAAGTCAATCTTGCTTGGATTCTCAGGCGGCGGCAATTCTCCTGCCTTCGCCTTTTTCTCTATATCCTTATAAATATTAAAGATGTCATCTTCGTGAGCACCGTCAAAAACAGGCGTCATAATCTTCCAGCCAAGTGCCTTAGCAGCATATCCGAGGTGAACCTCAAGAACCTGACCGATGTTCATACGAGAAGGAACGCCCAATGGGTTAAGAACGATATCGAGCGGTGTACCGTCTGGGAGGAATGGCATATCTTCAACAGGGAGTATTCTGGAAACAACACCCTTGTTACCATGACGACCAGCCATCTTATCACCAACAGAAATCTTTCTCTTCTGTGCGATATAACATCTGACAACCTGATTTACACCTGGTTGAAGCTCATCTTTACTATTTTCTCTTGTGAATACCTTAACATCGACAACGATACCGTATTCACCATGAGGAACTCTAAGGGAAGTATCTCTGACCTCACGAGCTTTCTCACCGAAGATTGCTCTGAGAAGTCTTTCTTCTGCTGTAAGCTCTGTTTCACCCTTTGGTGTAACCTTACCGACAAGAATATCGCCTGTGTGAACCTCTGCACCGATGTGGATAATACCACGCTCGTCGAGGTCTTTAAGCATATCATCGCCGACATTAGGAATATCTCTTGTGATTTCCTCAGCACCAAGCTTAGTGTCACGAGCTTCTGTTTCGTACTCTTCTATATGAATTGATGTATAAACATCATCACGAACTATCTTTTCACTGATAAGAACAGCGTCTTCGTAGTTATAACCTTCCCAAGTCATAAATCCGATAAGAGCGTTCTTACCAAGGCTGATTTCACCGTTATTTGTTGAAGGACCATCAGCAAGGACTTCACCCTTCTTAACACGCTGACCTCTGTCAACTATTGGAATCTGGTTGATACATGTATCCTGGTTTGAGCGTGTAAACTTAATAATGTGGAAAGTTTCAGTCTTGCCTGAATCATATCTCATCTTGATTTGGTCAGCACTTACACTCTCAACAACACCATCTTCGGAAGCAAGGATACAAACACCTGAGTCAACGCCTGCTTTGTATTCCATACCTGTACCAACGATAGGTGACTCTGTTACGAGAAGCGGAACAGCCTGTCGCTGCATGTTAGAACCCATCAAAGCACGGTTTGCGTCATCGTTTTCGAGGAACGGAATCATTGCAGTAGCAACAGAAACAACCATTCTTGGAGATACATCCATATAGTCAGCTTTATCACGCTCAACTTCAACGAATTCATCTCTGCATCTACCGTTGATTTTCTCGTGAATGAAGTGTCCTTCTTCATCGAGTGGTTCGTTAGCCTGTGCAACGATATAGTTATCCTCAACATCAGCTGTCATATAGACAACTTCATTTGTAACAACGCCCTTATCTTTATCAACTTTACGGAAAGGTGCTTCTATCAAGCCATATTCGTTAATCTTTGCAAAGGTTGCAAGATATGAGATAAGACCGATGTTAGGACCTTCAGGAGTTTCGATAGGACACATACGACCATAGTGGCTATAGTGAACATCTCGAACTTCGAATCCTGCTCTATCTCTTGAAAGACCACCAGGACCAAGAGCTGAAAGTCTTCTCTTATGTGTAAGCTCTGCAAGAGGGTTATTCTGGTCCATGAACTGTGAAAGTGGTGATGAACCAAAGAATTCCTTGATTGCAGCTGTTACAGGACGAATATTGATAAGTGCATTAGGGGACATATTTTCAAGGTCCTGAGCTTGAAGAGTCATTCTCTCACGAATAACTCTTTCAAGACGGGAGAAACCTATTCTGAACTGATTTTGAAGAAGTTCGCCAACAGAACGGATACGACGGTTGCCGAGGTGGTCGATATCGTCAGTATTACCGATGCCGTTTGCAAGGCAGTTCATATAGTTGATACTTGCAAAAATATCATCAATGATAATGTGCTTTGGAACGAGGTCATCTCTTCTGCGGCAGATTTCCTTTTTAAGTTCTTCGTCATTATCGCACTCGCCAAGAATTTCGCTGAGAACAGCAAAACGAACACGCTCTTTAATGTCGCATTCTTCTTTTGCATCGAAATCAACGAACTTGGAAATATCAACCATTGCGTTTGATATAACCTTAACGATTTTGCCCTCGATATGCTCAACAAAAGCAATATTTACGCCTGCATCTTCGATTTCTCTTGCAAGAGCAGGAGAGATAACCTGGCCTGCCTCTGCCATAACCTCACCTGTGAGTGGGTTTGCGATAGGCTCTGCAATCTTCTGATTAGCAATTCTATTTGCTATGCCAAGCTTTTTGTTATATTTATAACGACCTACTCTTGACATATCGTATCTTCTTGGGTCGAAGAAAAGTGCATTGATATGTGCCTGAGCACTTTCTACTGTCGGTGGCTCACTTGGACGAAGCTTTCTATAAACTTCCTTGAGAGCCTCCTCGGTATTGCTGCATGAATCCTTTTCGATTGTTGCAAGGATTCTTTCGTCAGCACCGA
The DNA here is from genome assembly GCF_047012705.1 of Pseudoruminococcus sp. NCBI lineage: Bacteria > Bacillati > Bacillota > Clostridia > Eubacteriales > Acutalibacteraceae > Pseudoruminococcus > Pseudoruminococcus sp. The sequence continues at coordinate 167,905 of NZ_JBKXNW010000001.1, forward strand.
AATAATCTATAATATCTGTGTCGGAGCTAAGACCTAAAGCTCTGATAAATGTTGTAACAGGGAGCTTTCTGTTCTTATCAATACGAACATAGAAAACATCGTTGACATCGTTTTCATACTCAAGCCATGCGCCTCTATTAGGGATAACTGTTGAGCTGAAAAGCTGCTTACCTGTTTTATCATATTCCATCTTATAGTAAACGCCAGGAGATCTGACAAGCTGTGAAACTATAACACGCTCAGCACCGTTGATAACAAATGTGCCGCTTGGTGTCATAAGAGGGAAATCACCCATAAATACTTGGCTTTCTTTAACCTCATCTGTTTCTTTATTGTGTAATCTCGCAGTTACACGAAGTGGCGCGGAATGAGTTGCATCTCTCTCCTTACACTCTTCAACACTATAATTGGGGTGTTCGGTATCAAGCTCATAATCAACAAAATCGAGCGTAAGATTACCTGTATAATCAGAAATACCAGAAACATCTCTGAAAACCTCACGCAGGCCCTCATCAAGGAACCATTGATATGAATTCTTCTGAATCTCGATGAGATTAGGCATATCAATAACTTCGTCAATACGGGCAAAGCTCATTCTCTCGGAATTTCCGAGACGCACAGGTTTGACATTTACCATTTGGCCAATCACTCCATTCATCATTTAACCGTCTTTAACTTTCCCTTTTATATTCGGCAAAGTCATAAAGAAAAATTTTTGAAAAATTAGACTTGATTTTTTGTCGAATATGTGATAATATCTTGTAGTCAAGCACACAAAAAGGGAATATTTATCTATTATGGTGCAGTATATTATTATAAATCCGTGGGAAGCTATTGTCAAGCATTTTTGCAAAGTTTCCTTATTTTTTTGCATTTTTTAAGAATTTATGCAATTTCATTTAAATAAAGTATTTTGAATTTTAACGCCGCTACTTAAGAAACACCCGACTGGGTTGTTATAAATTTAACTTGATATTGGCATTTTAAACAAGAAAAATCTCCTACGCTTACTAAAGCTGTAAGCATAGGAGATTCTTTTTTAATATTTAAGCTGCATTGTTGTATTGTTCGTCAGTAGTTGTTTCTTCTGATGAATTGTTTGAAACTTCATAATCTGAGCTTCCGAAAATAGCCATCTGGATTCTTGCTCTTTCTGCATCCCAATCGTTGATTGTAACAACATCCATGTCGTCAATCTTTGGGCAAGAGAAGTTTCCGCCTGACAAATCAGGTACGCTCGATGCGGTAACATCATAATTAAGATAATTCAAAGCATTCTGAGCAAGATAAACTATTTCGCCCTTGTCGAGGTCTGTTTCAATCATAGGTCCGACCTGATATATAATGCTCATAATCTGTGCAAGATTGGATTGTTTCATATCTTTCATAATCGTATTAAGAACGATTCTCTGGCGGTTTGTTCTATCCCAGTCAGAACCAGCACTATCTCTATCTCTTGAATACCAAAGCGCCTGTCGTCCATTAAGATGAACAACACCAGCTTTTGCGGTAATCTCGTGCCTTGTTTCTACCTGCTTATTTTTCCAGCACTGCCAGTTAATATAATCAATTTCTTCGTCAGTAAGCTCAAGGTCTATACCGCCGAGAGTGTCGATAATATTTGTAAAGCTATCAAAATCAACTATCGCATATCTGTCTATATCTACGCCGAAATTATATTCGATAGTTTCTATCGCAAGTTCCGCTCCGCCAAGTGCATACGAGGTATTAAGTCTATGAGGAAAATATCCCGGAATTTCAACCCACAAATCACGCAAGAACGATGTCATAACGAGGTCGCCTGTTCTATTATTGATAGAAAGCAAAATCATAGAGTCTGAACGACCATAAGCTTCGCCATCAACTTTTTTATCCGCACCAAAAAGCATAATATTAAGAACATCATTATCTGATTTTAAGGTATCAGGAATAGTACCCATATTATATGATGTTGTACTGCTTTCTACCGTTGATGAGCTTGGGCTTTTGCTTGAGGTCGAACTGCTGTTCTCTGGAAATTTATTATAGTTTATACGGCTTATTGAGCTATAAGCATATATACAAGCCGAACCACCTAATATAAATATAACTGAAACAAGACAGATTGCAATATTAGCAATCCACATTTTCTTAAATTTCTGAGATTTATTTTTCTTTGGGGCATTACCCGAGGGACGATTTCTTACCTCCACCGGAAAATTGTCTATATCATCATAGCTTGAATATGACGAATCAGAGAAAATATCCTCAAAGTCATCATTCTTGTGACTATCTTGCATAAATTCATCACAACCTTTCTAATGTTGCAGTATGTAACCACACAGGATAAAATGCCTAAACACCTTTCCATTCTTGTCATTATAGCCTATATATCGGTAAAATTCAACGAAATCTGCAAAAATCGGCGATATTAACAGAAAAATTCTCAATATAATCTTTCTGACGTCAACAAAAAATATACCAAGTATTAAACCTTTATATTGTTGTAGATTTATTCATTATCTCCTTTAATCTGCTCATCAAGCGTCAAACCATATGAAGGCATAAATTCTTTGATAAATTCTGCAAGCTCAGGCGTCATATTTTCTTCTATTATTTTTCTGGTACTTTCCTCTGCCTTAAAAAACTCCATATTACCCATTCGGCGTTCTTCAATACATTTTATTAACGCCGATAATCTATCTGCTGATTTTACGATTTTCCATATCTCCTCGTCGCCGTCTTGTACTGTAAAATATTTTTCATATTCTTCCCTCAAATCGTCCGGAAGAGTTGATAAAAGTCTTTCGCCCGCTTCTTCCTCAACCGCCTTATATGCCTCGCGCAGTTTTTTGCTTGAATATTTTATCGGTGTTGGCAAATCGCCTGTGATAATCTCTGTGCAATCGTGAAACATTGCGTAAACTGCCGCTTTATCTGCATCAATGTTTCCGCCGAAACGCTTATTCTTAATTATACAAAGTGCATGAGCAATAAATGCAACTTCAAGACTATGTTCACTAAGATTTTCGTTTCTTGTATTATTCATCAAACCCCAGCGATTTATGTATTTAAGGCGTGAAAGCGTAGAAAAAAAAGAATAGCTCATACCAAAAACCTCTCTGAACATTATTTTACAATAATAATAACATAATATTCGTCAATGTTCAACAGAATGGTATGAGCCGTTCATTATTTAGTTATTGAAGGATCTTAATTAGTTTTATGAATTGCTATCGAGTATAGTTACTTTTGTGCAGTGCATTATTCCTGGGTATGAGTCCGCAGCTACATCACTGCTGATAAGCACTCTGGACATAGGCTTGACATCAGCGGCAGTAGCAGTTTTTCCATTTTCAAATTTAATCTCTGCATCGGATAAATTAATTTCGTAGCAACTCTTCAGGTCATTATTAACACAGCTTATAAACTTATCAGCTGTAACTATTGCGTATACGCTGTCATTCAGCTTATCCTTTATGCTTTCAGGCACTTTATATGGGACAGCCTCTTGCAGAAGTTCTTTGCCTGTTTTTTTGCAGACATCTGACAGGTTATCGAATCTTAAAGATAATACCAATTTATTGTCTACGATATATTGACGCATCCCTGGTTGTCCAAAGTTTGCAGTTTCACCAAGCTGATTGATAATTTCCTTATAAGTCATACCTGCTTTAATTGCTTTTACATCAGAAGAACTAATCTTTGTAGAATTTGAAGAGAAGTAAGAATTGTTATTGTTAGTATCCGGTTTAGGTAGAGTAACTGAATGATATGTTTCGCATCCAATAATTACACTTGTGCAGTGCATAGTTCCGGGATATGAGTCCGTAGCTACATCACTGCTGATAATAACGCTTGACATAGGCTTGACGTCAGCGGCAGTGGCAGGTTCTCCATTTGCAAATTTAATATCTGCATCGGATAAATCAATGGAGTAGCAATTATTTGGGTCATCATTAACACAGCTTATAAACCTGTCGTCTACAACTATAGCAAATATACTGCCATTCAGCTCATTTTTTATGCTTTCAGGCACTTTATATTCAACAGCCTCTTGCAGAAGTTCATCACCCGTTTTTTTGCAAACATCTGACAGGTCATTGAATCTCAAAGATAATACCGATTTATCATCTACGATATATTGACGCATCTTTGGTCGTCCAAAGTTTGCAGTTTCACCAAGCTGATTGATAATTTGCTCATAAGTCATGCCTGCTTTAATTGTTTTTACATCGGAAGAACTGATTTTTGTAGATTTTGAAGAGAAGTAAGTATCATGACCGTCTTGGTCGGATGGTTTTGATGTTTTTGCTGAATTAGAACTTTCAGAATTGCTTGATTCTTTACTTGAAGCAGGAGCTTGTGAACTTGGTGCAAATCCACTTGTTTGTATACTTGATGAAGCTGATTTTGAAGCCTCAGAAAGTCCATTCTTTTGTGTGCCTGCAACGCTTAAAGTAGAAGACATATCATCATTTGTTTTAATCTGCTGTTTAGAAATGCCAGACATTATAAATCCAGCGGCAGTTAATAAACACATACATGCAGCAATAGGAGCAACTATTTTGAGAATATTCTTATTATACTTATTTTTAGGAAGTATTATAACATTATTTTCTTTATTTTCTTCGGTTTCCTTAGACAAGGTATTTAAATTTTCATTGCCTGCTTTTACTTGTGGGGAAGCTTCTTCAATAAATTTCTCATCAATTTCGCCAATGGCCTTAAGTAAATCTTCACTTTTCATAAATAATACCCTCTTTCTCTAAATGTCTTTTTAATTGTTTTCTTAAACGAAATAGTACAGATTTAATCTTTTCCTCACTGATATCATATTGTTCTGAAATTTCCTTTACAGAACGGGTATACCAGTATCTGCTTACAAAAATTTTTCTCTTTTCTGCTGTTAAACCTTCTAAAAAGCTATTTATCAATTGCGAAAGTTGTTTGCTGTAAATCTCATTTTCTACACTAAATTTATCTGAAATACATTCCTCAAGTTCTGAAAGAAGTACATCTATTTGTCCTGCACCTCTTTTTTGAGTGTTATTATGTTTTAATCTATTTAGTGATATATTTCTTGCCATTTTACCTAAGAACGCTTTTAAATTGTTTGGTTTACTTGGAGGAATGGATTCCCATGCCTTTTGAAATGTATCATTGACGCACTCTTCCGCATCTTCTGAATTTTGCAGAATAGAAAACGATATGCTATTGCAGTACGCTGAATATTTGTCGTAGGTTTCGCTAACAGCCTTTTCGGAACGCTCCATATATAACTCGACTATTTGCTTATCATTCATTTTCTCACCTCACTTATTGAAGAGCCCTTTCACTTATATAGACAACTTTTTATAAAATTTGGTTTCATTAATTTCTAAAAATCTTTTAAAATTTTATATTATGTTCTCTAAAAGTTTTCAACATTAAACATAATAAAATCCTCGTTGCCTTATTTGCATTAAAGTAGTATAATAATTTATATTATCACTAAATTGGAGAGTATTACAATGAAACTTTTATCAATAGAAAGCTCCTGCGATGAAACAGCCGCAGCCGTTGTTGAAGATGGCAGAAAAGTTATTTCTTCAGTAGTTTCTTCACAGGTCGAGGAACATAAAAAATACGGAGGCGTTGTTCCTGAGATAGCCTCACGCCGGCACTGCGAAAATATAAACGGTGTTGTCGAAAAAGCTCTTAAAGACGCTAATGTATCTCTTAACGAACTTGATGGAATCGCTGTAACACACGCCCCCGGCTTAATTGGTGCTTTACTTGTCGGAGTAAATTTTGCAAAAGGCTTATCTTTCGCAACCGGATTGCCACTCATACCTGTACACCATCTCCGCTCACACATCGCAGCAAATTATCTTGCTCACGAAAATCTCAAACCACCATTTCTCTGTCTTGTTGTTTCGGGTGGTCACAGTCATATAGTTGAAGTTATCGACTACACCACACTTAGAATTATTGGCAAAACCCGAGACGACGCCGCAGGAGAAGCGTTCGACAAAGCTGCTCGCACAATGGGTATGCCCTATCCCGGAGGCATCCACCTTGACAAAAAAGCTGAAAACGGAAATCCTCTCAGTTTTAAGCTTCCACACCCTCATGTTGACGGTTCTCCTTATGATTTCAGTTTTTCAGGCTTGAAAACAGCTGTAATAAATCTTATCCACAATGCTGAACAGAAGGGTGAAACACTTTCAGTTGAAGATTTGAGTGCCTCTTTCCGAAAGGCTGTTACTGATTGCCTTATTGAAAATTTCATAAAAGCCGCAACAGACCTCGGTTACAATAAACTTGTTATGGCTGGCGGAGTTTCAGCAAATTCATTACTCAGGCGCAGACTCCAAGAGGAATGTGAAAAACGTGGTTGGAAGTATTATTATCCACCGCTTAACCTCTGTGGAGATAACGGCGCAATGGTAGGTGCTCAAGGATATTATGAGTTTCTCGCTGGTCATACCGCAGGTATGGAACTTAACGCAAGAGCAACTATGAGCATAGATTATTAAAAATTTATAATTTTCCCATTTTCGTAAATATTACAACAAAATCTTCAATTTTTTCACGACATTAAGTTAAAAGCTTAATGCCGTGTTATTTTTTGATTTTTTAAGCTATATCTGTAATATTATTCAAAAAACACTTTAACAAGTTATCATCAGATGATTTTAAACAGTTTACAGAAAAAATTCAGTAGTCCTAATCGATAAATCCCTTTGTTGTGTTAATACATTTATTGATTGTATAATTGATGTTACCAAGGCATAAACTAATCTCAGGAAGTGAATACTTTGGAAAACAAAGACTGTAAGTGTCGTTGGAAAAACTGCAAACGGCACGGAAACTGCAAGGAATGTATAGAACACCACCAAAAAAATAATAAATATCCGCTCCCATACTGTATGCGAAAACCTAACAAAAAAGATAAAGATAAACAAACCTCTTAGAATAGAAATAAACTATCTAAGAGGTTTGTTTATTACTGAAATTTTATCTAAAAATAATAAATTGAGTGTGTAAACCGTTTTCGGACTACACACCCATAATAACATTAATATTTTAAAAATGATACTGCGTTAAGGGCAAAAACTAAACAATCGTTAATTTTACCATCGATACATAGACAATTTTATACCGCTCTGTAAATCTATTAATAAAGAATATATCAATCTAAAAACAGATTTACCCCTATTCTCTTTTGCAGTCCTTTTATTTATTTATAATACAAATAAAGCACTTTTAAGAAGGTTTAGCTTGTAGAATCTATATTACAATATCTGAAAATCAAATTTTTCATTTGCTAACATAATTTCACAGCCAGATTCCAACTTGATTTCAACTCCACTTGGTATCATTTCACCATTTATAAAGGTATGATTAGTAGAATTAGTGTCAACTATATAATATTCTCCATTTTTAGTAATTATATTCGCATGGCTTCTGCTTATTGCAGGATTATCAGCTATAAAATAATCTACAAAACTTCTTTCTTTGCCTATATAAAAACTATTTTTGGTTATGGATATCCTTTCGCCATTTTTCTTGCGAATAAGATATGCTAATTTTACACCTTGGGAATCATCCCCACCGTTCATATTTAATACAGTAGTTTCACCTACTCTTGGTTTTGAATTAAGAACAGTTGTATCTCCAAAAGCCGGTTGGGTAGAATTCATCTTTGAAAATTCCTGATTATATGGAGCAGATGCCTGTGTATTGTTGTTTTGTTGAGGAGCCGATATTTGATAACCTGACATCATATTCGGTGTATTTCCTACAGCTTGCTGTTGTGGTATAGGTTTTATAGGTGCAGCTTGCTGGGCAGGACTTTTTACAACATTTGGAGTTTGAACTGGATTGTTCTGTGAAGCATTCGGCATAGAATTTCCATTTTTTCTTGCCTGCTTTTGCGCTTTGTATATGGCAGCATTTTCTTTATTATAATGCTGAAGAAGATACATCATAGTCATTGGCTTTTCGTCTGTTTTTTGTATTATTGGCATATTTTCAGACGGAGACATAGGAATTTTTGCTTTAGGTGCAGCAGGAATAGCCTGAACAGGCTGCTTTGTTTGAGAAACAGGAACATTCGCTTGGGCATTTATATTTGGCTGCTGAATAGGTCTTTCCATTACTGCTGCAGAATTAGACGAATTTTGCATTCCTGAGGTTGCCATATAACCTCCTGATAACTGCTGAGGTTGTTTAATAACTCCCTGTGCTGAACCATTATTAGTTATCTGTGAATTCTGAATAGGTGCAGCTTGTCTTGGAACATTATATGCTACACTATTATCTTGTTGAGCAAGTGTTTCATATATACTATCTACCACATTCTTAAAATCTGCATAGGAAAATGTTCCTGCACTATTCAAATAATTTATAAGTTTAGCTATATAATCGCAATTTTCAGATTGATCAAAATTCAGCGTAAATATTAGATTTTTGAAAAACGACAGCATATCATTTTCATTTTTACTTATATCACACGGTAAGCAAACCATCTCTACCTGACACGAGCTTACATTAACAAAAATATAATCTAAATCAAGAATTATATTTTTAGGTTCAATCATATAATCTTCTGCTGTAATAAAGGCTAATAATATTCCATGAAAAACACTTATAAGCTTTCTTTTATTTACTGTTCCTGAAAAAAATTGACCAACGCTTATCTTAGAAGAAATATTGTATTTTATATATTTGGTATCATCCATACTTCCATAAATTGACTGTAAAAAGCCGTCAATTTTATTGTTTGTTATCATTCCAAGTGTAAATTCATCTACTTCTAAATCTTTTGGAAATGTAAATTTCAGATATGTATTTGTTCCATAATTTTCATAGGAAAAATATTCATTCATTATAAATCGCTCCTCGTACTTACCACATTCTTGCTCTTAATGTTATCTCTCTATCGAAAGATGCAAAGCCATTAAAATTAAATATAAAATCTTGTTTAAACTTAACATTGATTATCAAATCTTTGCCATTAATTTCGGAACCCGAAAAATCCAAAGAGTCAATTCCACCCTTTATACCATATTTTTTAAGAATATCATCTGCTTCCTTTTCGCCTTCAGTAATATCCTTATTATTGGTAAGATAACCTATAAAACGCCGTTTTATAACCGGTAATGGTTTATCTGTATTAGTTCCTGGATTATACCATTTTATATTTGTTTGAAAATTTGAATTATCTTTATTATATAAATTCAAATTATCTAATAAATTCATACTTCCGTCATATGAAACAAGAGCTTGATAAAGATTATAAACTAAGCTTATGCTTTCGTTGTTTTTATCATATTTTACACTATCTCCTGCGTATGAATCAATAGATAAACTTTGGGTACTTTGTATCAATGCGTGATTTATAAGTTGCTGACCGGAAAACATAAGAATCAATCCATATAAGAATAGAATAATAAACATAAACATTGGCATCATAATAGCAGCTTCTAATGAAATTGTTCCATTATCATTATTTTTTTTAACAGAATATTTCATAATCAGTATCCCCTATCTTGCACATACTTTTTCTTCATTATGCTTTCATCAACAAGCTTGAAATCAGATAATAATTGATTATCATTAAGCTGGAAATTAGAGAACAAATTACCATACTTAACTTCTGTTTCCGTATGAATAGTTGTAAATGCATTATTTATAGAATAATCTTTTTTATCATAATGGCTCATTGCTTCAAGCTGAACCATATTTCCAATGTTTATCAATGTGTGTCTCTGACTTCTTATTATAAATAAGACCAAGAACATATGGGTATTATAGCCTACCTTTGGTATAACCGCATCAAACCATCCTTGTACCTTTGCTCTTGTACTTACGGCAGGGGGTTGTTTGCTTTCTAATAACGGCGTTCCTTTTGATTTTTCATATTCATCAACATATTTATTTATGTTATCACCAGCATCTTTAGATAAACTTTTAAATACTGATTTAAGCGTTTTTCCATTTTTTCCTATTTTATCTTGCACGATTGTACCACAATCTTTTATCAAAGATGGTAAACCCGATGGTGTAAGATAGCATTTTGTTTTGATTAATGAAGTTTCAAATTTAGGGCTATTAACCAGTAAAACTGTATCAATCAATGGTTCGCCCAAAATTATAATTGCCATATATGCTGCTCCACCAATACCAAATGTAACACTTGCAATTTCTTCAGCAAGAGTAAGAGCCTCTTTATCTAAAAGTAATGCGGGTAAATTAAATATAAGTCGCTCCATATATACATCCATAAAGCTAACTATTTGATTTATAATTTCCGATTTTGTTCCAACATTAATATACTCAAGTTCCGCACCAACAAATGTACTGTCACCGCCACCAGTATTTGCATTATCTAAAATTTTTAATATGGCATCTGTCTCTGTCAGATTACTAGCCAAACTTAATAATGGATTACCTTCAATCATATTAGATTTTTGATTTTTTATATTTTTATATTCATATCCAGTGGTAGCCGTTCCATTTAATTCTATATGTTCCTCAAGATTATTAATAGTGCTTTTATTTTCTCTCGTGGTCCTATTTGGGAAATTATGTGTTGCATATCCAGCTATAAGCATATTTTCATACAAATCTTTCAAAGCATTTCCAGTACTTATAGACTTTACAAGGTCAGCTATTTGCTGAGCTGTATTTTTAACTCTTGTTACTAAAGAAGTAATTATATTTTTTATACCATTAAAAACACTTGCAATAGCAGTAAAAAATTTTATTAAATTACTTATAACCATTAGCGGGTGACTTACAATTTCAGAAAATTCATTTAATCCTTTATATAAGTTCTGAAAACCTTCAAAAAATTGTTCATATTCATTATCATATTTACTCAAACCACTTAAAATATCATCTGATAAAATAGAATTCAAGTCCGTATCACATATGAAATTAATATCAAACATACTGGATAATGATTTAACCATTTGAAAAATCCAGTCTATTGCCTTCTTTAAATTTTCAACTATATCTTTAAGAAAATCCCAAATAACCTGCCATAATATATCGCCTAAATTTATGCTGGCCACTTTGATTAACATATTTCTTGCATCTTTAAGAAATATTTCATTAATAGCCATATTTAAAGAATCATCAGTAACACTTCCGCTTCCAAGAGCTTTATCTATAACCGCTATTACTCCATCCTTTATAAATACCTTAGCTGAACTTTTAACTGTTGCTTCACTTGTAAGATACTTATCATAATCATTTATTCCAAATTTATTTTTAAAATTTTCTTTTATAGATTTTATTAGTTCATCCAAATTTAACTCATATTGATTCTTCAATTTTTCTTTTACTTTTCCTACTAAGCCTGTCATCGGATCAATACTTGTTTTCATACATTCAAAAAAGTTAGAAGTATTAAAAACATCATTAAAAAATGAATCACCTATTGCTCCAGAATTATTACTGCTATTATTACTATTACTGTTACTACTGCTACTACTATTACTACTGCTATTACTATTATTCTTTTTATTATATTTATCTACTACTTCAAGACCATTTTCTATTTGGCTATCACAATTTTCTTTAATATTTTTAATATTAGTATCAAGATTATCTAAAGTTCCAGAAATTTCACTTTTTATTTCTTCTAAATACTTTATAAGTTTTGATTCATCTTCATATATTTTTTTAATGTCATTAAGATATGTTGAATCTTTTATAATATCATTAGCTGTTTGCTCTTTATCTTCGTCATTAGATATTTTATCTTTATAATTATTATATACTTTATTGGAAAGTTCTCTAATTTCTTTCTGAATACCATCACATATTTCCTGAACTTCTTTATTATCATTTAAAACTGTTTCCCATGCAGTTTTTACTATATCTACTGTATCTATAATAGTTTTTATAGTATTTGTAACGTTAGCCATAGCCCCAAAAATATTACCAAAATTCAGCAAATCATCGACAATATTAATATCATCTATCTTTTTCAATAAATTTTCAAGACCTAAATCATCATTAATAATATCAAGTGCAACTGTAGATTCTGAATAATCTAAAATCTGAGATTTTAATACATTAAGTGTACCATCACTTTTTTCTCCTAAGGCTAATTTTCCTGTAACATTTGATTTTGATGTCGAGTCTACTGACCCACCAAGCATTTTTATATTTTCTTTAAAATATTTATTATATTCATCCTGTAAATTAAAATCATCATCCTGTGATAAAGCCAAAAGCCCAAATCTTTCTTTTAAATAACTATCGTAATTTGATAAAGTTGATAATGAAGACATATCAGTAATCTCACTGATATTTTCAGTTGCACCCTGCATTCTCGAAAACTCAACAAGACTATATGCAAGCAACATAAATGGTGCAGAAATAATACATAAAAATATTGCTAATGTACCTTTGCATGATTTTAAAATCTTTTTCTTTAAGCTTTTCTTTATCATAGAATTTCCTCCTGATTATTTTATTTATCTATACCAAATAAACTTCTTACTGTATTTACTGTCTGATAAACATCATCACAAATATTTACAACCTTACTTATATCTTCGGCTTTCTTTGAAAAATATTTTATAAAATATACATAAGAAGAATATCCTGTCATATCAATAATCTCTGCACTTGATGTGGCAGTATATTTCGGAGAAGAGTCTATAATATCTAAATATTTCAAAATATCATCAAACAAAAAATCTGTTTCCATAGAAACACTTACGGTAACATGAAGTCTTCCAACATCATCAACTACTATATCAATTGATTCAATCTGTGGGTCTTTGCGGTTAATACCAAGGTTAGAAAGCCCTATTCGGGATTTTACAAACTTATTTCCATTATTTTTATTCTGCTCTTTCATAGTTTCTAATCGTAATGACATACGATATTTTCGCAGATTATCTACAATTCCATTGGTAATTTCTCTTTCATCTAAGGCCTGGTCATATTTATAGCAAGACCCTATAGCTGATGCCGTTTCTGATGCTACTGAAGAAAGCATCGTTCTTTGATAAAATAAAAAACCTAAACTTAACATAGTGATTATTATAAGAAGAACTAGCGGAAAAATGATTACAGCCTCGAGCATTATTTGACCAGATTCATCGTTTTTCAGATAAGCCCTTAATTTTTTCATAATATCCTCCTATAAAAATTAAACTCCAAGTTCTAATGTAATTATCGACCATATTTTTTCTTTATCTTTTTCATCATTATCGGTACCTTCATTAAATTTCCTTACTACGCAAGAACCATCAGAATTAAAGTAATCAGCTTCAATAAAAGTGTAATATATCGCCTGTTCTTTTTTATCATTAATAAATCCCCATTTTCCATTTTTGCATACAGCACCTAAACCATTGCTGAAACTTTTCGCATTGTCATATTCCGGTTCAATAACAATATTGCCTTCTTTATCTGCATAACCCCATTTTCCATTATTTTTGAATGCTATAAGAGTAGCGTCTGCGGCATAATCCATATCTTCACACTCAAGATTTCCAATCTTATTAAAATCAGAATCATACATACTATATTTTTGATTGCTATCTTTAGCAATTATAACATCACCAGAAATATATGAACCTGTTGGTGCAAGCTTAATATCAGTAAATTCATCGCTTACAGTCTCACCTTCTTCATTTACTAAAAACCATTTATCGCCGGATTTTACCGCTGCTTTATTATTAACAAAGCAACCGGCGTAATCGTAATCACCAAATGCTTTTTCCGCAAATGAATTATAAAATGTATATTTGTCATTTTGTTTAACAGCAACATAGCCTTGTGAATATACTCCTGCTTCAGTAACTTTGAAAGGGAATATTCCCATAACAACTCCTTTTTCATTAATCAATCGGCTATCTTTATTTGTAGTATAAATTCTGGTGTTATTATATCCACCGCGGCTTAAATACTCATATTTAAAATCTATCTTAGTAGAACCGGCTGTATTGTATGCCCCCCACTTGTCTCCTATTCTTGCTGTATATGCATTATTCACCAAACCAATATATTCATCACAACCTAAGTTATAGTCATAATATATGTATCTGGCACTTAATTTTTTATTTTTAAGCTCATCATCTGTCAAACCATTTTCCTCAGCATAATTAAGATATTTATATGCTGATTCATAATTTTTTTCATCTATAAAGAAATCATATAATTTAACAACAAAATCCCTGTTAGTCGGAAAATTAATTACGGCAGATTTAAGAGTTGATATGTAATCTGATAAAATGCTATTATCTTCCTCATATCTTTTCTGATATGCATTAATAAGCTTTTTCCAGTTATCTTCTGAGTTAAGAGTCTCTATTGCCTCTGTATAATCATAAATTGCTCTCTGATAAAGCTTTTTTTCCACATAACCGTCTGCTTTGGCAATAAGTTCTTCGGCATGACTTTTTTCTTCATTTTTCTCAAGAAAAGTCTGAGCATATGAATACCAACCATATCCCATCATTGCAATAAGGCAAATTATAACAATAATTTTCTTCATAATATCAATCCTCAACTAAAATGTTCCCAAAATAATAGTAACTAAAAAGCCGAAATAAATAAACGGTCCAAAAGCTAATTTATCTTTCATTTTCTTTTTCTTAAATAATATAAGTCCTATACCTGCAAACATACAGATAATCATTCCAAATAAAATCGTATAAAATGTTCCTGTTAATCCTAATAAGCAACCCATAGCACTTATTAGCTTTACATCACCCATACCTATGCCACCTTTGGTTATCAATGACATTAAGAAAAACACTACAAAACATATAACAAATCCAATTACACTTGAAAACATCACAGCGAAAAAATCTTCGCCATATATAAAATATTCAGGTATGAAAATAATACATCTTATTATATAAACCGCAAGCACTAACTTGTTAGGTATTTTTTTTACATAAAAATCAGTAACGGTTGCCGCAAGAAGCATTTCTGCGGCAACTGCTATCCTGATTTCTGATGTAACGCTTAGGTTATAACACAGCATCGACCAAAAAAGCTCTGCTGTTGTTAATACCACAAGCGAAACAGTGAATATCCACTGCTTTTTTGATAAAGATTTAAGCTTAGATATAATTACTGTAAACGGCCCTATGCGAGACTCATTTTCAGCGGCATTTACTTTCGACAAATCCATTTTGCAGTTATCGTCTGAAGTTTCAATTTTTTTTTCTGTTACCGCTTCGGCGGCATCTTTTAGTTTTCTTTTGTCTATGTAAACAAATGACAAAATACAACTTAAAAGCGATACCACCGCACACAGAGCCGTTACAACATATATCATTTCGCTACCTCTTTAACATCAAGTAATTCATTAATTAGCTAAGTATGCTTCCGCTAACATCTTGAGCGTTTCCTTTGTTTGCATCTTTATGTGTCTTTCCGCCCCAGAAGTTAGCAACAGTACCATTGAACCAGCTCAAAATCTGATTTCCGAAAGCAATAAATACACCTGCAAGAACCAATACAACTACAAGGATGATTGCGATTGAGATAAAGTTTGTATCTCCGTTTTCATCTTTGATAATTCTCTTTGTAACATTGCTGATACGCTTTGTTGTTCCTTTGATAGCCTCTTTTGCTTTGTACTGAGCCTTGTACGCAAAAAGACCAACGTTCTGCCTGATAGTCATGAATAACCTCTCCTGTCTTTTAAAAAATTTTATAATAAAGGTGAAATCAGGCGAAATCACCTATATTAACATTCCAAATGCCGCTGTAAGAACAATAATCAATATGCCAAAGAATATGAGAGAAATCGGAAGCAGTAGTTTTGAAGCCGCTGCCTCTCCTTTTTGAAGCATAATTTGTTTTTTCAAGGAAAGCATCTCTACTGATTGCTCTGCAAGTATATTAGTAAGGTCACGGCTACCTTGGTCTATACCCTGAATAAGTGCACTCGTAAATTTTTTAATTTCTCCGGAATTTGAAAGGACTCCGAATTTATATATAGCGTCCTTCTCAGACATACCATTTCGCATATCCTCACATGAACTCTTCATAAGGGTATAAATTTCTCCTTCTTTACTATCAGCAACAATTTGCCAGACATCTTTAAGGACCATACCGGAATTCATAAGTAAAGCAATATTTGAAACTATTTCCGGAAGCTCATAGACACATTCCTCGCTTCTCTTTTTAAGTATATTTTTCATATTATTCAAGAAATAATATACACTAAATGCTCCGAAGGCAATTCCTATAAATGCAAAAAGCGTAAAATCAAACATACCACTAAGTAAAAAACCAAGCGTAAAACTTATATGTGCAAAGGTTATTGCTTGTGCCCATGCAACCTCTGCGTAATATTCTGCATACTGTGGGTCTTGCAAAAGCTTTGCTTGTCCAATAAGTTCTTCTCTCATTCTGTCACGAAGTGCAAACAGTTTCATAGAACTCCACGCAAAACCAATACCATATGTACCTTTAAGCGGGTAGTCATCTCCGGACAAGCCTTCTGTCATCTTTTTATACTTGCCAGATCTTAATATTTGTACTATAAGTAATATTGCTAATATAGTTCCAATAATCATTTCTACTAATCTCATAATTTCACCCTTTAATATCCATTATCTTTTGACCAAGCTTATATGAAATTATAAAAATACCAATTGCTATCGTCATAGCAATAACGCCTACAGGCGTTGAAAAACTCTTTGCAAAATCACTGCTCATAAAACGCATCATCAGTATTATAACAACTGGAATAACTTCCATAATTGAAAGTTGCATTTTATTCGATGTAAGCTTTGTCTGAATTTCCTCAGAAATTGCAATTTTAGTAGTTATGATATCACTTGTTCGTCTTATAACTTCCTTTAGGTTACCACCTGATTTAAAACATAACTTAAATACCGTTGCAAAATTTTCAATATCGGGGTCATCGCTTCTTTTTCCAAGATCTGCTAACATAGCATCAATAGTTATATTATTCTGCATTCCATTTATTATTTCGCCTATCTCTTTTACTATAAGGGCATCATTTGAATATTGAATCGACAAATCCTTATATGCATTATTAAATGCTGAGCTTACATTCATACCACCAGAAATTGAATTTGATAAAGCAACCAAAAAATCTCTGAATTGAAGTTTAAGCTGTGCTATGCGTTTTTTTCTCAGTCTTTCTGCAAATACCGGAATAAAAATTTTAGAAACTATTAATCCTATCAGGCAAAAAACTACAACATTACTTATATGTGTAGCTGTTGTTGCTTCGCCATCTTCCATAAATAAACCACCATAGAATATCAAACCTAATAAGCCGCCCGCAATAAAAGTTATTAAAAAGTATATAAGCTTTTCTCTTCCATTCATAACATATACTTTATAATTAATAAGTTTAGTATTGAGTGCAGATGTATAATACTGTGGTTCTTTTTTCTTTTTCGACATAAATATTTCACCTCTAAATCTCAACATTTATACCAGATAACTGAAGCTTATGGTAATTTTTGAACTTATTATTTGTTCTTTTAAGCTTACCCGAAACCTTAGTTAATGTACTTCTCTCGTCTTCTTCAAAAACATATAAAGGGTTTAGCTGTATACGACCGTTCTCATACCCTGTAACTTCTGTTATCTCAACAGTTTTTCGTGATTTATCACGAAGTCTTGAAAGATGAACTATTATATCTATTGCCGAGGCTATCTGCTGTCTTATAGCGTCTAAAGGTAAGCCTTCTGCTCCTTGCAAGACCATTGTCTCAAGACGACTTAACATATCATATGTAGAGTTTGCATGACCTGTTGAAAGTGAACCATCATGACCAGTATTCATAGCCTGAAGCATATCAAGTGCTTCTCCGCCTCTAACTTCACCAACAATTATACGCTCTGGACGCATACGAAGAGATGATTTTATTAAATCTCTTATAGTAATTTGTCCAATACCCGAAGTATTTGCATTACGAGTTTCCAAACTTACTAAGTTGTCTATACCTGTAATCTGAAGTTCTGCTGAATCTTCAATAGTAATAACTCTCTCATCTTTAGGTATATAATTTGATAAAGCATTTAAGAAGGTTGTCTTACCAGAGCCTGTACCGCCACTTATAAATATGTTATACTTTGCCCTTACGAGCAACTCTAATTTCTCAGCAATTTCTTTAGTTATAGAACCATAACTAATAAGCTTTTCTATTGTCATAGGTGTTTTGGAAAATCTTCTTATGGTCATAGTAGGACCGCATAATGCAATCGGTGGCAAAACAACATTAACACGAGAACCATCCGGAAGTCTTGTATCAACAATAGGGTTAGCCTGATTTACCTCTCTTCCGGCAAGGCCAACAATGCGTTGAATAATATCCTCAAGTTTTTCTGTGCTTTCAAATTTCTGATTTAATTTTTTAAGTTTTCCATTTTGTTCAACAAAAACATTATCAGGTCCATTTATCATAACTTCAGTTATCGTTTCATCGGAAATAATTGAATCTAACAATCCAAATCCTCTTATAGAACTATAGACCTGCTGCCCTATTGATACCTTTTCCTCTATTGGACAATATACATCCTGAAGATATTGGTTAGTAATCTCAATGATTTTGTCCATAAGGTCTTCATCGTTTAATTGCACTAACTGTAGATTATCAATAACATAGCGTTTAATTTGTTCAACTATTTGTTTTTCAAAACCAGCGTCCATACAACCACCTCTTTTAAGACAATCTATCAAGCATACCCATACGGGAAAGCTGCTCTACAACTTGTCTGGTTGTTGCATTATCATATCTTGGTGCACCACCAATATTCTGAATATTAGGATTATCGAAATACCGGCTTGTTTTATTACTAAATTTATTATAAATAAGCGATATTTTAGGAACTATTGTTATATCATTATTTTTCTCTAATACCAAGAGCGAATTTACAACACTTTGCATCTTTGAATTAGAAACTTCTGAACCATCTCCTATAAACACTATAGAATCAAATTCATCGCATAATTCCATGAATTCATCTGAAAGCTTAAATTCTGTATCAATTATTATATAATCATAATCTCCAACATTAGTAATCTCAGAAATAAGACTAAGAATTTCGTCAGACTTAAACTCAACCATATCCAAGGCAATCTTTGGCTTAGGCAAAAAATATACTCCTCTTGAATCTAATCTCACAAAACTTTCTAATTTCATATAAACATTCGATTTTTTACTTTTCAACGCAAAAATTATATCGCTCATACTAAATTGACCCTCTGCATCGAAAAAGATTTCTGTTGCACTGAATTTTTCCAAGTTAATATATATAACCTTTTTTCCTTTTGATGCAAAACGCAGGGCACAAGCAGCCGCCATAGATGAATTTCCTATTCCTCCACTAACTGCAGTAAAAGCGATAACTTTGCAGTGTTTATTCTCATTTATTGCTTTCGATACAATCTCAGAATTTTCAGAATATACATTAAGAATCTGTCTATAAACAAGGTCAATTCTTTGAAATTTGCATATAGTTTTTTGCCCGTTAAGTGTAGCAATCCCATTAGAATCTACCAAATAAGCAAAACCACATTTTTTCGGCAAAGCTGAAAAATCAACATCAAATGAGCTGTTAACAACAAATACATCTATTCTTATACTTGAAGTTTCAGCTATGGCATTATCATAATCCGTAAATGTATACATTTGTATCTTATCAGAATATTTAGCATTAAATGCTTTTGCAATTCTACTTAAATAATTTGGGTCCTTATCAACTAATGCAAGTCTTATCCTCATAAATTTTCCTCCATAAATTAAAATTATAAGCCGCAAATAATTTTAGTTCACTAAATATTTACACTTTCTTAAATAATCGTGATATTTTCAATTTGAATAACCTTACATTTTATATAAAAAATCATTCTATAGTAACGAATATTATATCATTGTAACAAATTTAATTATATGTAGCAGTATTTTTATAACTAATTGTTTACATCACACTAAATCTCAAGTTAATTATATTTTATAAATTAAACTGTCAAGCATTGGAAAACATTTTTTATTACTATTATACTTATTTTTTTATCAAATCACTTAAATTATAATAACTTTTTACATTTTTGCATAAAAAATGTCACTGTATTTAAAATATCGCAACAGATGTTAAAGCAAAATTATATCTTCATTTTATATTAATTGTATATTTAAAAATCTAAAACCTTATAAAAATAAAAAAACTCCATTCACCAAGATTTCAGTGAATGGAGTTTTTCTTCTATAGGTTTAAATTTTTACTTAGTCTATTTCATTTCCAGGGAACTTAGGAATACCTGCAAGACCAACTTTAAGGTCATCATCTGTTGGAATATAGTCTGTCATAAGTCCATCGTGGAATTTTTCATATGCAACCATATCAAAGTAACCTGTACCGGTAAGACCGAATACGATTGTCTTTTCTTCGCCTGTTTCCTTGCACTTGAGTGCTTCATCAATAGCAACCTTGATAGCATGACTGCTTTCAGGAGCCGGAAGTATACCTTCAACTCTTGCGAATTGTTCAGCAGCCTTAAAGACTTCTGTTTGCTCAACAGCACGAGCCTCCATAAGTCCGTCATGATAAAGCTGTGAAAGAACATTATTCATACCATGATAACGCAAACCGCCTGCGTGGTTAGCTGATGGAATAAATCCGCTACCAAGTGTATACATCTTAGAAAGTGGGCAAACCTTACCAGTATCGCAGAAATCATATACAAACTTACCTCTTGTAAGGCTTGGGCATGATGCCGGCTCAACAGCAATGAAGTGATAATCAGCCTCTCCTCTGAGCTTTTCACCCATAAATGGTGAAATAAGTCCGCCGAGGTTAGAACCGCCGCCTGCACAACCGATGATAATATCAGGCTTAACACCATACTTATCAAGAGCAATTTTTGTTTCAAGTCCAATAACTGACTGATGTAAAAGTACCTGATTAAGAACGCTTCCAAGAACATAGCGATAGCCTTCTGTACTTGTTGCAACCTCTACAGCCTCAGAAATTGCACAGCCAAGGCTTCCTGTTGTGCCGGGGAATTCCTCAAGAATCTTGCGTCCGATATTTGTCTGATTAGATGGTGACGGAGTTACACTTGCGCCATAGGTACGCATAACCTCACGACGGAAAGGCTTTTGTTCATAAGAAACCTTAACCATATATACCTTGCAATCAAGTCCGAAATATGAACAAGCCATAGAAAGAGCAGTTCCCCACTGACCAGCGCCTGTTTCAGTTGTAACACCCTTCAAGCCCTGTTTCTTTGCATAATATGCCTGTGCGATTGCAGAATTAAGCTTATGACTTCCGCTTGTATTATTGCCCTCAAATTTATAGTAAATTTTTGCCGGAGTCTGGAGCTTTTTCTCAAGACAATATGCACGAGTAAGTGGTGACGGACGATACATTCTGTAGAAATTGAGAATTTCTTGTGGAATATCAATATAAGGGTCTGTATCGTCAAGCTCCTGCTGAACAAGTTCATCACAGAAAACGTGACCGAGTTCTTTGGCTGTCATAGGTTTGAGAGTTGCAGGATTGAGAAGCGGAGCAGGCTTATTTTTCATATCTGCTCTGACATTATACCACTGCTTAGGCATTTCGCTCTCTTCAAGGTATATTTTGTATGGGATTTCTTTTTCACTCATTATATTTTGCTCCTTTCAAGCATAAATAAAGATTTAGACTTTATAAGCACATTTTTGTATATAATAACACATTTTCATATATTTCGTCAAGCATATAGCAAGGTATTTAAGGCTTTTTATTTGCTTTAAATAAGTCTTTTATTGACGAAGATATTCCGGCAAACATTACACACGGAATTATTCCACAAAAGGCACGAAGCCATATATCAAAAGGCGTTCCCTCGTGTGCGATAAAATAATAAACAATTATAGAAAGCCACATCTGAAGCTGCCCAAAGCAAGCGGAATAAATCAATGCCCATATATTCTGTTTTGAGAATATTCCTATAAAAATTCCTACAATCGCAAATATAATCGGGACAAACCAAAAGCCTAAAAGATTTATTCCTGAACCAAATAACGAAACCGTAGAAAGTGGAGTTGCACCGAGTAAATCAAGTAACAAAGAGGTTGCTACTCCCACAAAGAAAAATATCCCGCAATTTCTTGCATTATAATTCCAAACTCTCATATTTATCATACCATTCCTTAAAGCTTAATATTCCATATTGTTGAGCGTTTTTTTGGACAACATAAAAATCAAAAAAGCTACTGCAAAGTTGCAAATTGCCGCAGGGAAACACAATCTTGCTGCAAAGAATACGCTATATAATGTTTCTGCTTCACAAGTCAAAAACAGCAACACAGATATTACTATTCCAGGAATTAAAGCAATAAATAATAAAATCATATATACAACCATAAGCACTCCCCTGTTGCCCGATTTACCCATAAATCTTTGAACAAGTACATTGAGTGATGTATATAAAAAACCACAACTAAAATATAATGCTATGCACGCTAAAACATCAAGCGGATTTGCAGCAAATAATATTCCACTAACCGTAAAAGCAATAGTTCCATCAATAAGCGGCTTTATTACACTTGTAGCGCAAGACATTATAAGCTTTTTAACCGGACTTGCAGGAACCATAAATATATATGGCTTTTGCAGTTCTTTTATCCAATCATCTGATACAGTAAAAAAGAATTGTACATAGCATGAAAGAACCACTGCTATCGTCAGTATTGTAGATGAGCCTATTTCTGTATTTTCTTGCATAGCTTTTAATGCAAAACCTACTATTAACACAAAAACTGTAAGAAAAGCTGTATTAACATTTATGAAAGGTATCAATGAGCGTCTTGACATCTCTCTGAACTGTTTATAAAAGAATACAGAAGCACCGGAACCTCTATTTATGCCCATTCTGCCAAGCTTAACTTTCTTTTTATCGCTCATCATATTTTTATCGCTGACCTTACCGCTTTTTATGGCATTGCGAAATTCATAAACACTTTCGGTCTTTTGCAAGACATCTTCATAGTAATCAGCCTTACTGCGAATAAATACAACTATTGCAAAAATAGTAAATAATACAAGTAAACCACCATAAACCAATATGTTAGTTATATTTCCTGTTATTATCCCTATAAACATACCGCTTGTCCAGCCAACTATAGGAATATAATTCAAATATGGTAAGGATACCGCTGAAAGAATATTTTCATATGTAAATCCATTAGAAAAAAGCCGTAATAACGCAATAACTATCGGAACGGCTATCATAAGATATATAGCATATTTCATCATTCGTATTCGTGTTGGTCTGCCATTACATACACAGAAAATTAAAATAGTAATCATCTGCACTTCAAATAGCATTACACCAATACCCAACAAAAGCAAAACAGCGTCCCATATCGTAAGTGAAAAATACTGAACCGCCATTGCACCATATGAAACGAAGCATATAAGCAATAATAAAATTGTTGCCATCTGTCTGCCAACACCATATACAAGAATTTTCTTTTCAGAAATAGGTGCTGTAAAAACATTAGTAACATCACTCATCTTGAAAAAGGTTGTAGAGGCATTTGTACCTTTAAGCATAATAGGAACGCTTATAAAATAAAGTATCAGAAGATATGCACCCTGCAATATTCTAAAATCAAAGTGCCTTTGCTCTTCGCTAATATTGCTTGTCATAGCAGTAACAACACCACTAACCGTTGTCAAAATTATAAAAAGATAAACTATCAGTTGCATAGGGTGATGAAGTATATCAATTATTCCATTTTTTATGCTCTTTCTCAGCATATAAATTATAGCTTTCATATGTACCTCACCGCGAAACTTTCTCAGTTATATTGAAAAATAGTTCCATTAAATCTTCGCCATTTTTTTCAACAGCCTCTCTTGTTCTTTCTGCCTCAATGCGTCCCTCCATCATTATGAGAACCTTATCCCAAAGTTCACTGACGCTTTCAAGCATATGTGTACTAATAATTACAGACGCACCTTGTTTTTTAAGCTCAAGAATTATCGCTTTAAGTTCTTTTATTGCATGAGGATCAAGACCAACAAACGGCTCATCAAAAAGCACAGCCTTTGGCTTAATCAACAACGCACAACAAATACTGATTTTCTGCTGCATACCCTTTGAAAGCTCTTTTCCTAGCTTATTTTTTTTATCTGTAAGCTGAAAACGCTCCATAAGTTTTTCGGCGTCATTCTGCCAATCTTTAAGCGAATAAGCTCTTGCAATAAACTCCATATGCTCCCAAACTGTAAGCAAATCGAAAGGAGCAGGGATTTCAGGAATATAACCTGTGATTTTTTTAGCCTCAAGACTCTTATTTTTAAAACCGCAAATTTCTATTTCACCATCATAACGCAAAAGTCCGGCTATGCACTTAATAGCTGTTGATTTTCCAGCACCGTTAGAACCTGCCAGGACAGCAATTTCTCCTGAATCTACTATAAATGAAATATTATCATTTGCGTGGGTATTTTTATATTTTTTGGTGAGATGAGATACATTTATCATAGCCAAATAAACCCTTTCACATATAATATTAAAGGTTTCGCCTATGCAGAGACATAAGACGAAGCCTTAACTTTTTAATAAATCCCCTGAACTGTAACCTCTCCTGAGTTTACAGCTATTTTTTTACCATTTTCAAGGCAAACAACAAGCTCTCCGTCAGCCGTAATGTCAATAGCCTTGCCTGTGAGCTTTTCTCCGTTTCTTGTAAGAGAAACATCTCTTCCTATCGTTGCACACATATTCTTATAGAGCTTTAAATCTTCTTGAGAAACTCCAAAAAGATATGATAAAACAGTTTTATCAAGAGTAGCTATTATTTCATGCATAAGCTCTGAAAGGTCTGGTTCACTTTTAGTTTCTATTTTTAATGATGTTGCTTTATATGCAATTTCCTCAGGAAAACTTTCCTGCAAAACATTTATTCCAATTCCTATTACAACAAAATCAACCATATCTGTCTGTGCGGTCATTTCTGTAAGTATTCCGCAAATCTTTTTATTGCCGACTATAACATCATTTGGCCACTTGATTCTGGCATCAAGTCCCGTAAATTTTCTTATCGCAAGACAAACACCCAAACCGGCCGCTAAAGTTATACCTGAAACATCACTCGGCGGTAGTTCCGGTCTTAACAAAAATGAAAAATAAACCCCGCCCTCATTAGAGGCCCATTTTCTTCCAAGTCTGCCCTTTCCTGCTGTTTGTTCGCAGGAAATAACAACAAGTCCACTTTTTGCATTTTCGTGAGCTCTGCGTTTAATTTCTTCGTTTGTAGAATCGACAGTTTTAAGAGTAACGATTTCTGTACCTACTACTTTTACATCAAGACCTTCGCTTATCGCACTTGCATTAAGCACATTTGGTTTTTTTACGAGTTTATATCCCTTATTTGTAACAGAATCAATCTCATAGCCGTCATCTCTCAAAGAATTTATTGCTTTCCAGACAGCTGTTCGGGAAACACCAAGAATCTCGCTCAATTTTTCTCCTGAAATATATTCTCCTTCTTTTAAGAGAAGTAATACTTTTTCTTTCATAATATCACCGATATATATAAACTCAAGTTCAAACTTGGTTTATACCCTTTTTAATCTATTGTCAACTTAATTATTATAGCACTTTTTACCAAATCATTCAATAGCTTCAACTATATTTTTGACACAAAAGAACAGAACATACAAAAATGCCGATATGGAAATACCACATCGGCAAAGCATATTATACATCAAATACTGATTCATTAAAATCTGTTAAATTGTTATTTCTATTTGATTTTCCTCTATACCGATAATACAGCTTTCATAATATCCATCTCCGGTAGTTCTCGGACCGCTTATAACTTTATATCCTGCCGTTTTTAGACACTCGGTTATCTCATTTACCTTTTCTTTGCTTCCAACGCTAAAGGCAATGTGAGAAAATCCAGTTCTTGCTAATGTTTTTTCTATATCATCCATTTGTGGCTTATTCATTATTTCCAGCCTTGCTCCGTCTGAAAACGAAAGAAAATAAGAGCGAAAATCTGTATTTTTATTATGATAGACAACATTTGGTTTTGCTTCTAAATATTTCACAAAAAAATCCTTGACCGCTTCAATGTCATTTACGTACATTGCGATATGCTCAATTCTCATAATCAATCACCGGCTTTTTCTATATTTGAGTAAATAATATTCCCTAAAAAGGTCTTAGTCATAATAAGTGCGTCCTCTGTAGGATTTCTATAAAATCGTTTTCGCAAGCCTATTTCTTCAAAACCTAACAATTTATAAAGCGAAATTGCATTTTCATTTGATGGACGAACTTCAAGCGAAATAAACTCCAAATCGCATTTTTCAGCAATAGAAAATAATCTTTCAAGAAGCATTTTAGCTATGCCCATTCGTCTGAATTTCGGGAAAACAGCTATATTTGTTATATATGACTGTCCTGCGGTTATTATCAAACCAACATAGCCGGAAACCTCTCCGTCTGTTTCTGCAACAAAAAAGAATGCACTGTCGTTTTCAAGCTCATCTGCAAGAGCCTGCCTTGACCATGGTTGTGAAAAGCAAACCTTTTCAAGTTCTGCAAGTGAATCCAAATGCTCCTCACCCATAGGGAAAATCTCTGTTTTCATATCTTACATATCCTTAACCTTTTTATATAGCTTTTCGCAGGATTGCTGAATCTCATCTCTGCACTTTCGATAAACCTCAACACTTCCGCCAAATGGGTCACTTACACCCATAATATAAATTTTTTGCTTAGGAACTCCTGCCGAAACAAGCGTCATAGCGTGGCTTTCTGTCATAACAGCAAAAATATCATATTCGTTAATATCATCACGGCGTATAGATTTAGACTTATGCTCGCTTATATCAACGCCTATTTCCTTGCAGACGATAACTGCGTTTTCGCTGACAGCGTCGCCATCACAAAAACTCATTCCGGCACTTGAACAGCTTATGCTTTCATCTTCTTGTATTAGCTTTTTAAAAATCCCCTCAGCCATAGGACTTCTGCAAGTATTACCTGTACAAACAAAAAGTATTTTCATAAAATTCAACACTCCTTTCCATTAAAGAATATTTCAACATTATGCCTTAGCCTCATACCATGTTTTTCCCTTACCTGCTTCTGCAATAAGAGGAACATTTAGCTTAACTGCATTTTCCATTTCTTCCTCAAGAATTTTAGCTGTTCTGTCGGCTTCATTTTCAGGAGCTTCTACTATAAGTTCATCGTGTACCTGTAAAATCAGCTTTGCCTGCATATTTTCAGCTTTGAGCCTATTTCTTACTCTTATCATAGCAATCTTTATAATATCAGCCGATGTACCCTGAATAGGCATATTCCTTGCAACTCTCTCTCCGAATGCACGAAGATTAAAATTAGATGAGGTAAGTTCTGGCAAATATCTTCTTCTGCCAAACATTGTAGTTACATAGCCGTCACGCTTAGCGTCCTCAACAGTTCGCTTCATATATTCGTCAACGCCCGAATAATGTGAAAGATAATTCTTAATATAATTATCAGCTTCTTTTCTTGTTACACCAATATCCTTAGAGAGTGAAAACGCTCCTATGCCATAGACAATTCCAAAGTTTACAGCTTTTGCACGACTTCTCATTGTCTTAGTAACCATTTCGGGCGGTAATTTAAATACCTGTGATGCGGTTATAGAATGTATATCTTCATTATTTTTGAAAGCTTCTATCATAGCCTTATCATTCGCTATATGTGCAAGAACTCTTAATTCAATCTGTGAATAATCTGCGTCAACAAGAACACACCCATCTTTTGCTATAAAAAATCTGCGTAATTCTCTGCCAAGCTCTGTTCTTACCGGAATATTCTGCAAATTAGGCTCTGTTGAACTGATTCTGCCCGTTCTTGTTTCGGTCTGATTAAAGCTGGAATGTATTCTTCCGTCATCACCAATAACCTTTAAAAGTCCGTCACAGTAGGTCGATTTCAATTTAGAATATGTCCTATACTGCAAAATCAGAGCAACTGCGGGGTGTTCATATTTCAGACTTTCTAAAACTTCTGCACTTGTTGAATATCCGCTCTTTGTCTTTTTTCCATGTGGAAGTGCCAACTTTTCAAAAAGTGCTGAACCAAGCTGTTTTGGAGAATTTATATTAAATTCATAGCCAACCGCGTCATAAACTTCCTTAGTAATCTCATCAAGCTTTGCACTAATTTCCTTATTATATTCCATAATGCCGTTTCTATCTGCCATAAAACCGCAGTTTTCCATATCGGCGAGAACAATGGCAAGCGGAATTTCAATTTCGTCAAGGAGCTTTGTCTGTTTCTTTTCCTCAATTAGTTTCATAAGGGTTTCTGATAATGCAGAAACTTCCGCACTTCCTTTTGCAAGTTTCGGTGCATTTTCGGCAAGTTCAAACTTAGGTGGATTGTATTCTTGCATAAGTCTTTCGATTGAATAATCAGGCGAATTTGGATTAAGCAAATATGATGCAAGAATCGTATCACAAACTATTCCGACAGGCTCAATATTATTTTTCAACAAAACAGCTACAACGGGTTTTATATCATGAAGTTGTTTTTTAATATCCTCATTCTCAAAAATGTTCTTGATTGCAGTAAAAAATTCAAAGCTTTCAAAAGAAAATAAATAAATATCATTTTCACATAGTACAGCCATTTCTGAAATTTGACTGTCCTCAAGTCTGCAAGCTATCGAAACGATTTTTCCCTTAAAACTTTCAATAGCCTTGCTATAATCAAAATCTTCTATAATATTCAGCTTTTTAATTTCTTTAACTTTATTTTCAACAACGGGAATTTCCTCGTTACTAAGTCCAAGCTTATCTATCAGCTTAAAAAGCTCAAGGCTTGCCATAAGTCTAGCCGCTCCCGCAGAATCTCTTTTTGTAGGAATATAATTATTTATATCAGTATCAATCGGAGCCTCTACGCATATAGTTCCAAGCATATGACTGAGATAGGCACTCTCCTTACCTGCAATAAGCTTTTTTCTGATACCGTCCTTAATATCAATAGTATCTATATTTTCATAAATATAATCTATATTTCCAAAGCGTTTAATAAGGTCTCCTGCACCCTTTTCACCTATTCCGGCAACACCTGGAATATTATCCGAAGTATCTCCCTGAATAGCCTTAATTTCGATAAGCTGTTTAGGTTTAACTCCATATTTTTCCATAATTGCAGCTTCATCATAGAGCGTAACTTCCGGTTTGCCCATTTTTGTTGCGGCAATTCTTACACTTACTGTCGGTGAAACTAACTGTAGGCTATCTCTATCACCTGTTGCAATAACACACTCATCACCGTTCTTGGTACAAGTATCTGCAAGGGTTCCGAGAATATCATCAGCCTCATATCCTTCACATTCAACAATCTTATATCCAAGAAGTGTTAATAGCTCTTTAAGAGGCTTCATCTGAGAGGCAAGCTCATTCGGCATGCCCTTACGCTTTGCCTTATAACCGTCATAAGCCTTGTGTCTGAATGTCGGTGCTCGCATATCAAATGCAATGGCTACTGCATCGGGACCGGTTTCAGACAAAACTTTTTCAAGCGTAGTCATAAAGCCAAAAATAGCGTTTGTATATTGTCCGTCTTTTGTTGTAAGAAGTCTTATTCCATAAAAAGCACGATTCAAAATGCTGTTTCCGTCTATTACAAGCATTTTCATTATCCATACCCCACATTCCTATATGAAAAAATAACCACCTCTTGCAAAAAAGGTGGTTAGTCTTACGATTCTTGATATTTTTATTTTAACATACTGCACAATCACTGTCAACAAAGAGTTTTATTTTTCATCGACATACATTTACAAATTTTGTTTATAACAATAGCATAAACTTAAAAGTTCCGCTCCCAAGACGCAGTGCGTGACCGCACAGGACAAGACGCGTAATCGCTCGGCTTTGCCTCGCTCGTAGTGGATAAGAGAAGATAGTTGACGCGGTCGGGGAAATTCCCAGTGAACTATCGCTTAGCTGACAGACTTTTCTTAGACACTCAAAAGCTCGCAGTTTCCAAAGGTAGTCACCTACGTCAACGCCTTTGGTCGCCGTTCGCAGATGATGAAACACTTTATGCTCCGCAAAGCGCAGAAGGGTAGAAAAACATTCCAGTAGAATGTTTTTCGTAGGGAACCCTCGCAGGGGATTCCCTGAAAGATAGCTGATTGTCGCAATTATCAACTTGTATCTAAAACATAAAAAGAAATAACCGCCCCCTATACAAAAGGACGGTATTTCCTACACAAAATATCAATGCGGTGGTTTTTTTATTAGTTCTTTAGATTACTCGGATAAATATAATCAAGCGTACCAACATTCTTGCCATTCTTAAAATAAACTCTTGGGACACGCTTTCCGATAATGCAGATAATCTCATAATTTATGGTATTAGTCAAATCCGCAATTTCTTCTGCTGAAACACAGCAATCCCCGTCCGTGCCTATTACAGTTACTTCATCACCAGTAGAAACATTCTCAATATCTGTAATATCAAGCATAAGCTGGTCCATACAAACTCTGCCGATAATCGGTGCATATTTTCCGTTTACTATCATCCGTGCATTATTTCCCAAGGCTCGTGTATAGCCATCAGCATAGCCAATAGGAACCGTAGCAATCTTTGTCGGACGGCTTGTTGTAAATGTTCCTCCATAGCTTACCTTTGCATCAGGCTCAACAGTTTTAATCTGTGCAATAACTGATTTAAGCTGCATTGCAGGGATAAGATTAAGCTTACCCCTAAGCTTTCCAGACGGAGCTAAACCATAAAGTATAATTCCCGCACGAACCATATTTATATGCGTATCGGGATAATCAATAATAGCACCACTATTTGCACAATGTCTGAGTCGAAATTCAACTCCCCTCGCAGAAAGCTTTGCAATAGCATCATCAAAACATTTATATTGACGAAGTGTATCTTCTTTACCCTCTTCAGCCTCATCTGATACAAAGAAATGTGTAAAAATTCCTTCAAAATCAAGGGAAGGCAATTTACAAACACGCTCTATCGTATCAATAGACGCAAAATCTCTGTCTATATTCTGATACATAAAGCCTATTCTGCTCATACCTGTATCAAGTGCAATATGAGCCTTTACTGTTACACCATCTCTCTGAGCATATTTAGAAAGTTCCTCAGCATATTCCTCAGAAAGTACCGCCTGAGAAATATTATTATCCGCAAGAACCTTTGCCAAGTCCGCAGGAGTAAAGCCAAGAATCAAAATTGGAGATTTTATATCATGCTCACGAAGCTGCATAGCTTCCTCAATATTAGAAACCGCAAACCTCTTTACACCAAGTCTTTCGTACTCTCTTGCAAGAAAAATTGCGCCATGCCCATAGCCGTCTGCCTTGATGACACACATAATCTCGCTTTCAGGAGAAACATGGTTTCTTATTTCATTATAATTATGTTCAATAGCGTCTAAATCTATCTTTGCCCAAGTTCTTCTCAAAAATGATTTCATCGAGCCAACCTCTGTCCATAAAATATTATTAAAGTAACCTTTATTTTACCGCAATGAATATATATTGTCAAGCAAGCGCCTTAATGTCCAAGCAATTATTTCTATATTAAAAAATCCCAAGGCAATAAAATTCCTCGGGATTTTAATATTTAAAGACTATATATTACTTCTTAGTAACATGATTGATAAGTCCGCCGTCCTTGATGATATTCTGAATGAATTCAGGGAATGGCTCAGCTTGATAGGTCTTACCTGTTGTAACATTTGTGATAACGCCCGTATCGAAATCAATATCAATCTCGTCACCATTTTTAATCTCGTGAGCTGCTTCGTCACATTCGAGAATCGGAAGTCCGATATTGATAGAATTACGATAGAAAATTCTTGCAAATGTTGAAGCGATAACGCAAGAAATCCCAGAAGCCTTAATAGCTATCGGAGCGTGTTCTCTTGATGAGCCGCAGCCAAAGTTCTTTTCGGCAACAATAATATCGCCTTCCTTTACATTCTTGACAAAATCTGCGTCAATATCCTCCATACAGTGAGCAGCAAGCTCTTTATGAGAGGCTGTATTCAAATATCTTGCAGGAATGATAACATCTGTATCTACATTATCTCCATACTTGTGTACTATTCCGTGTGCTTTCATTTATATTCAATCCTTTCCTCAGAGCTTTTCAGGTGATGTAATATAGCCTGTAACTGCACTTGCAGCTGCAACAGCAGGGCTTGCAAGATAAATTTCGGATTCAATGTGTCCCATTCTTCCTACAAAGTTTCTGTTTGTTGTAGAAACAGCCTTTTCACCCTTAGCAAGTATACCCATATGTCCGCCAAGGCAAGGGCCACAGGTTGGTGTAGAAACTACTGCTCCGGCCTGAATGAATATATCAAATAAGCCTTCGTGCATAGCCTGAAGCCAGATATTCTGTGTTCCCGGGATAACTATGCAACGAACTCCCTTTGCAATATGCTTGCCCTTGAGTACCTCAGCGGCAGCGCGAAGGTCAGAGATTCGTCCGTTTGTGCAAGAACCGATAACAGCTTGGTCAATCTTAACCTCTGTATCACCGATTTCATCAACAGTTCTTGTATTCTCAGGAAGGTGTGGGAATGCGACTGTTGGACGAAGTTTTGAAAGGTCGATTGTGTATTCTTCATCATAAACTGCGTCATCATCTGCTGAAAATTCAACAGGCTCACCTTGGAATCTATCCTTGATATATTCACGAGTAATATCATCAACCGGAAAAATTCCGTTCTTTGCACCAGCTTCAATAGCCATATTAGCTATGCAAAGTCTGTCGTCCATAGAAAGGCTCTTAATGCCCTCACCCGTAAATTCCATAGACTTATACAAAGCACCGTCAACGCCGATTTCGCCGATAATGTGCAAAATAACATCTTTACCGCTTACCCACTTTGGAAGTTCACCGACAAGATTAAACTTAATAGCAGCAGGAACTTTAAACCAAGTCTTACCACTAATCATACCGGCAGCCATATCTGTTGAACCTACACCTGTTGAGAAAGCACCTAAAGCACCATATGTACAGGTATGTGAGTCTGCACCGATTACAAGGCTGCCGGGGCCTACAAGACCTTTTTCAGGGAGAAGTGCGTGTTCAATTCCCATTTCACCGACATCGAAGTAATTCTTGATGTCATATTTATCGGCAAAATGACGAACCTGCTGACATTGTGCAGCAGCCTTAATATCCTTATTTGGTGTGAAATGGTCCATTACCATAGCTACCTTTGTGTTATCAAAAACACTATTAGCCTGACAGCCCTCAAATACATTGATTGCAACAGGAGAAGTTATATCGTTTCCGAGAACGAGGTCGAGCTTTGCCTCGATAAGCTGTCCCGCCTTAACTTCTTTAAGTCCTGCGTGAGCGGCAAGGACTTTTTGTGACATTGTCATTCCCATTTTTATGACCTCCTTAATTATATTAGGTAGTATAATTATCTCATATAAATTTGAAAAAGAATGTAAAGTATGTTACAATTAAAACATACAATTTTCTCCTAATTAAGTAAAAATCATAATCCATCGCCGAATATAAAAGGAAAGGTTTGATACTTCAAATGGAAAAAATGAATCATTATATAGAAACCTATTCATATGGGCTTCCAAAAAGCCTTACAGAGCTTTTTGAAAGCATAAATTTTGTTAAAAAGCTTGAAAAGGGAGAAGAAATATATTCTCAAGGTGAAAAGGCTGAATCATTTTTTTATCTGAGGCGTGGTAAAGTAAGAATTTATATGACCTCCGAAAACGGTATGGAAAAAACACTTTCAATAATATCTCGTGGAGCAATATTAGGAGAGGCGGCATTCTTTGATGGTATGCCAAGGGTATCAAGTGCAAATGCTATGCAGAAAACAGAAATCGTTGTAATAACAAGACAGATACTCGAAAACGCTTTCCGAACACACCCAGAAATCGCCTTAGAGCTTTTAAAACTTCAAGCAATGACTATAAGAATGTTATCCTTACAAGTTGATAGTATAACCTTTCGTGACGCTGAAAGCCGTATAGCAAATTTCTTGCTTGAATCCGCCGAGGAGCGTGGCGATAACCGTTATGTTTTTGCCACTCAGGAGGAAATCGGCACTGCTGTTGCAGTATCAAGAGTAACCGCAAGCAGAATCATAAACGAATTTTCAAGACAAGGCTTGCTTTCAACAGGCTACGGAAAAATCACCATAAATAACAAAAAAGCTCTTGAAGCAATAGCTTCAAAAGCTTAATATGATTTAGGTTTTTATCAATATTTGTCATTCAAGATTTCCTGTTTCAAACATTATAGCCGCAAGAGCCGCTATTGGTGCAGTTTCTGCACGCAGAATCCTTTTTCCAAGAGTTGCGACTACCGCACCATTTTCTGTAAGAAGCTCAACCTCACGCTCTTCAAATCCACCCTCAGGACCGGTAAAAATCGCAATTTTCTTTGCAGGTGATGAAAGTATCTCTTTAAGACTTTTTCCCCCACCTTCAAAAAAGAATATTGTCGTATCAAAATCAGAAAGCATTTTTGAGGCTTTTTCGAGAGTAATTATTTCGCTAACATCTGGAATAATTGCTCTGCGTGACTGCATTGCCGCCTGAAGTGCTATTTTCTGATAACGAGCCTGTTTTTTAGTTGCCGATTTTGCATCAGGCCTTGAAACACATCTGCTTGTAAGAACCGGCACAATATGACTTATACCAAGCTCAACAGATTTCTGAATAACTGTTTCAAGCTTATCGCCTTTAGTAAGTGCCGAAAAAAGCGTCACTTCAACTGAAGGCTCATTCTGACATTCCGTTTTAGAAATTTCGTGTACTAAAACGCCCTCATCGTTTATCCTGTCGATAAGACAATTATGCTCAACGCCCGAACTATCGCAAAGTATCACAGCTTCTCCAACTGATTTACGAAGTGATTTTGTAATATGAATAGCGTCTTCACCTGTTATGAGATGTTCGCCATCTACGCTTTCCGCAAAAAACCAATCCATAATTATCCTTTCTATCCCGAAACAACCTCTCCATCAGAATCCTGTATAGAAGCCTGTTCCTGTGTCTTAGACTTTTTACGAGCCTCAAGCTTTTTAGCTCGCTCTGCCTTTTTGATAAGTGTATTTTTTAATTTTACAAGTCTGAAACGATTATAGCGTTGAATTATAGCAAAGGGTAAGTTTCCAAGAAACAGAAGTATTGTTAATATAAAAGCTGTCCAAAAAGGATTTGCAATAAAAAGAACAACTGCAAAGCAACAGTTTGCAATGTGATTCCATTCTCCACGACAGGTTTCTAAAATAAATTCATCAAGATATTCTATTGAAACATCATCGAGATGGTCTTTAGAGAAACCGTCTTTGCCAATATGCTGAGGCAAGAAATCCTTCCATTTGTTGATTTTGAGGTGGTCTGCATACCACTTACCATTTTTCTCCCATTTTCGTGGTTGATACCTTGCTCGTTTCGGATCGAAATGCTCAATCTTAATACTTATGCAGAGGAAGAATGTGGCGTAGTGCCAAATAGTTCCGAGAAGCAGATTGATGAGCAATGCGTTGAGCAATGGTTCATTCCTAAGCATACTACGCCTGCCTTTCTATGTCGATTATCTTATATTATACCATATATTAGGAAATAAATTGTGAATAAATTATGAACGAGGTTGCCTAATAAAACAAATAGTGATAAAATGATTTGTGGTTGACAACCCATGGAGAAATTGCTTGATAAGCCTTACTCGTAGTGTGTTATAGAGAGTTAGTCCACATGGTAGTAGCAACTATTATAACCGAATAAGTTTTACCGTTCAACTTTATCACTTAGTTATTGCATAACTCTACAACAATTAAAAATTTCGCTCAAGGCGGAGTGCCTCCGCCGTCAAGACGCGTTCTACTTTTTTGTTAAATTGCAGCTTGTTATTCGCGTCTGAATTTTTTAAGTCAAAAGCTTCGCTCAAGGCGGAGTGCCTCCGCCGTCAAGACGCGTTCTACTTTTTTGTTAAA
>NZ_JBKXNW010000001.1:203982-290452 GCF_047012705.1 Pseudoruminococcus sp.
TTGTAGTTTATTATTCGCGTCTTAATTTTTTAAGTCAAAAGTTTCGCTCAAGGCGGAGTGCCTCCGCCGTCAAGACGCATTTTACTTTTTTGTTAAATTGCAGCTTGTTATTCGCGTCTGAATTTTTTAGGTCAAAAGTTTCGCTCAAGCCTTTTCAAAGGCTTGCAGGGTCAAGGGACGGAGTCCCTTGTGGGTTTTAAGGGCAAAGCCCTTAACATAGGAGGAATATTTTATGAAAGCTGAAATTTTATGTGTTGGAACTGAGCTTTTGCTCGGTGATATAGTAAATACCAACGCAGTATATCTCGCAAAAGAACTTGCAAAACTTGGAATAAATGTTTATCATCAAGCCGTTGTTGGCGATAATCCGGAAAGACTAAAAGCAAGCCTAAAAGAAGCACTTTCCCGTTGCGACCTCGTCATCACAACAGGAGGTCTTGGACCTACTTGTGACGATTTAACAAAGGAAACAGCCGCAGAAGTTCTCGGACTTCCTATGGAAGAAAATGCCGAAGAACTTCAGCATATAAAGGAATATTTTAAAAAAATTAACCGCATAATGACCGATAACAACCGAAAGCAAGCCCTTATTCCAAAAGGTGCTGTTGTACTTAAAAATGGCTTTGGCACTGCCCCCGGTATACTTGCAGAGAATAATGGCAAGTTTCTTGCACTTCTTCCCGGTCCGCCAAGAGAAATGCGTCCTATGTTTGATAATGAGCTTGCACCAATTCTCAAAAAATATACAGGCAAAACATTAGTTTCAAGAACAATACATATATTTAATATAGGCGAATCTGTCGTAGAAAGCAAACTTAAAGACCTTATGAATAGTCTTGAAAATCCTACTCTTGCACCATATGCAAAAGATGGCGAGGTACTTCTCAGAGTGACTGCCTCCGCAGAAAGCACTGAAAAAGGCTACGAAATGATAGAGCCTGTAATAGAAAAAGTTCGTGAAATTATCGGTAATGAATATATCTATGGAATAGATGTCGGCAATCTTCAAACAGCTCTAGTAAAAACCTTACACGAAAAAAATCTCAAAATTGCAACTGCTGAAAGTATTACAGGCGGTCTTGTATCAAAGCGTATAACCGAAGTTTCAGGTTCATCCGAAGTTTTCGAGTGTGGTGTTTGCTCATACTCAAATAATATAAAGCACAGCGTTTTAGGAGTATCACAAGAAACTCTTGATACTTTTACCGAATATAGTGCTGAAACTGCTTTAGAAATGGCTAAGGGAGTTCGCAGAATTTCCGGTGCGGATATTGGCATATCCACTACCGGAATAGCAGGTCCAAATGGAGGAACAGATGAAAAGCCTGTTGGTTTAGTATATGTAGCAGTAGACAGCGATAATTACAGCGATGTTAAAAAGTTACTTTTAAGCAGAGGTTTTTCAGAGGAACGAGAGCTTATCCGTTATCTTGCCTCATCTCACGCACTATATATGGGGCTTACCGCTGCTAAAAAGTTATAAATCCACAAAAGAAATTTAATTAGTATAGCTCATAAATAAACTATTCTCTTGACATTATAAGCAAGACACTGTTATAATAAATTAGCATAAAATTATTCCTGATTGCGTAAAATTATGTTATATTTACCGAAAGGAGCTGTACTTATGGTTATTACAATATCAAGACAATTCGCCAGTGGCGGACACGAAATCGGACAAAAACTTGCAGAAAAACTTGGTTTTAAGTTTTATGATAAAGAGCTTATCTATAAAGCTGCTGAAATGAGCGGTATAAGCCCGGATATTCTCAAGGAAGTTGATGAAAAAGCGGCAAGCAGCTTGCTTTATTCACTTTCTCTCGGTGCTTCAAGCATTGTACACGGATTCTCCGGCACTGCCCAGTTACCTATAAACGACAGAGTTTTCATCGCACAACAAAAGCTCATCAAAGAATATGCCAACGATGATTGTATTATCGTTGGAAGATGTGCAGACTATGTTCTCAAGGATAATAAGAACTGTATCAAAATTTTTATTTATGCAGATTTTGATTTTCGCAGAGAGCGTGCTATAACTGTCGAGGGAATCGACGAAAATTCCGTAAATGCTTTTATCGCTAAAAAAGACAAAACCAGAGCCAACTATTATAATTACTATGCCGACACAAAATGGAGCGATTTTAACAATTACGATTTATGCATAAACAGTGCCTTTCTTGGCATAGAGGGAACAGCAAGGCTCATTGAAGAAATTATAAATATAAAGAAAAAATAAAGAGGTGCTAATATGCCTGAAATTGACGAGATTATCGCAAAGTTTAAAGAAATAACAAAAACTCAGTGCATTGGAATCAATACAACGGAGAGTGAAACAGATCCTTTTGAAAGTAGCTTCGGAGGAACACCTTATCTCCCAAAGGATTTTGAATATCCTCATACAGAAAATTATAATCAAAGGGGTACTCAAATCCCTATGATACTTTTAGCACAGATAAATTTTGAGGAAGTTCCTAATTTTGAAAACTTCCCGGAAAAGGGAATTTTACAGATTTTCATAAATCCTACCAGCGATTTATATGGTGCTGATTTTGACAATCCAACAAATCAAGAAGATTATAAAATCTTCTATCACGCTGATGTTGACAAAAACCCAGAAAACCAGCAGAAAGCACCAATTATCAAAGATTACATTGATAAAAGTAAGGGCGATGAGATTTATTCTCCAATAGATACTCCTTTAAAGCTTAGCTTTGAGATTCAAGAGCAATATATGACTTGTAGTGATTATAAGTTTGATGAAACCTTCACAAAGCTTTATAATGAAGAAACAGGCTCAGACTATGAAGAGTTTTTTGATATGCCAGACGAAGTCACTGAAAAAGTATTATATGAAATTGAAGAAACTGGTCATAGAATGGGCGGATATCCGTTCTTTACTCAGAGCGACCCAAGAGAATATGACGAGGAAACTCGTGAATACAGCACCTTGCTATTGCAGATTGATTCCGAAACAAACGGCAAAAAATTTGTAACTCTTTGGGGCGATTTGGGTGTTGCTAACTTCTTTATCAAACCTGAAGATTTAAAGAATTGTAAATTCGATGATGTAGTATATAATTGGGATTGTGGCTAATTGAGGTGAATTTTAATTGAAACAGCACGAATTTCTTGGCAGAGCATCTAAAGGACGCTTTTGCATAAATGGCGTTGATGTTTTCAAGTATCCGTGGCACAGCTTTGGTGAATGTGCTGTTGTGCTTGAACCTGATACAAAAAAGCCTTATGCTTTTTCATCTTATAGCGTTACAAGCGGAGATAAAGAGATACGCTTTTTCGCCGGAAAATTTGATGATGACGAATGGGCTTTTTACGATTTTGAATAATAATTTTTTAGAGGGTGTATTGTATGTATAGTTATCTTGAAGCAAGCTCGCTTCTTGATTTTGACCAAACCATTGCTAAACCACTTTTTGACGGTGTAAAGTATCCGTGGGAGGTTTTGCCGAAAATCAGCGATTTTATTATCGCTCTCGGTGAAACACTCGACCCGAACGAATATGAAAAGCGTGGTGAAAATATCTGGATTGCCAAATCCGCAAAAGTTTATGACAGTGCTTATCTGACAGGTCCTTTAATAGTTTGTGCAAATGCTGAAATAAGACATTGTGCATTTATCAGAGGTTCTGTTATTATCGGAGAAGGTGCAGTTATAGGCAATTCAACAGAATTGAAAAATTCAATTATTTTCAACTATGCTCAAGTTCCGCATTATAACTATGTTGGCGATTCTATCCTTGGATACAGGTCGCATATGGGCGCAGGCTCAATTACATCTAATCTCAAGTCCGACAAAACTCTTGTAACAATTATCACAGATGACGGCAGAGTTGAAACCGGACTAAAGAAATTCGGTGCAATGGTCGGCGATTATGTCGAGGTCGGCTGTGGTTCAGTTTTGAATCCTGGTTCAGTTATCGGCAGAAAGACAAGTATATATCCGCTCTCTATGGTTCGTGGATATGTCCACGAAGGAAGCATTTACAAGAAAAAGGGCGAAGTTGTAGAACGCACACACGGCTTCTGCGAATAATATAGTCGTTCTGCTTTGCCTATAAAAATTAGTATATTCTTACAAAGTAAAACACGCACAACTCTTTTTACGGGTTGTGCGTGTTTTTATGTTAAAGAGTGTTAAACCTCGACATCTGCAAGATAAATCACAATTCACGAGGAGAAAATAACTACTGTAGTGCGAATACAGGTAGATTCAGAATATCCAGCGATTCTGAATCTTGATTGCGGAGGCACTCCGCCTTTTTAATCTTAACTTTTGCTTGTTTCTTTTGTTGTAGAAACCGGATTATCCTTAAAATATTGAGTAAGAAGTTTTTTTGCAACATTCATCGCAACAGAACTTTTTGCACCATGCTCTACCATAACACCTACAGCTACCTGTGGATTATCAGCAGGTGCATAACATATAAAGTTTGCGTGGTCACTTCCGTTATTTTCAGCCGTACCGGTTTTCCCGACAACCTGAATCTTAAAATCTCCGAAAACTGAACCATAAGTTTCGTTTACCGCCTTAATCATACCCTCTTTAACTATCGCAAGATTTTCTTCACTTACGCCCATACTGTCAACAACGGTTGGATTATTCGGGTCATTCTCGGATATAACAGTTTTTCGGTCATAGCTGACAACCTTTCGGACAATATGCGTTTGAAGTCTTGTTCCGTTATTAGCAAGTGTTGCCGCATAAGTTGCAAGTTGAATAGGTGAAATAAGCGTATCCGACTGACCTATTGCTGCCTGAACCGTATTTCCCGGATACCATTCACTGCCCCAGCTTTTGCTATTTTCAGGGCCAGCTATTGCACCGCTTGTTTCTTCGCCTTCTCCAAGCTCCACGCCTGTCGGACTTCCAAATCCAACACGCTTAGCATAGCTTTCTATGCTTTCAATTCCAAGTCTTCTGCCCAAATCATTAAAGAAATAGTTACACGAAACCGAAATAGCCTTTGTAACATTGATGGAGCCATGAACGCCCATACAGTTAATTCTCAAACCATCATAATAGTCATATGTTCCTGTACATGTAATGTTTGTACCTTTATTTATAGCCTTTTCTTCAAGAGCCGCAGAAGCAACAAGTGGCTTAAAAGTAGAACCTGGTGTAAATGCACTCTGAAAGGCACGATTTATAAGCGGGTCGCCCTTTGTCGTAGCAATCTTAGAATAATCCTCCCAATATTTTGAAAGGTCATATGTCGGGTATGTTGCCGCACATATAACGGAAAAATCCTTTACATTAAGCATTACAACCGAGCCGGAAATACAATCCTCGCCGGAATGTTTTTTCCCTGCTTGCTTTGCAAGGTCCTGTGCCTCTTTGGTAGCCTCTTTAAGAGCTTTTTGTGCAAGTAACTGATATTTAGTATCTATCGTAAGGTAAACGGTATTACCTGGTTCAGCATTTTTAGTTTCAACAACATCAAGGACATTACCATTTGAAGAAGCACGAATCATTTTACTTCCTGATTTGCCACGAAGTTGATTTTCATACGATTTTTCTATTCCAAATTTTCCGATTTTATCATTAAGAGAATAATCATCATCTGATTTTTCCTTATATTCCTCGCTCGAAATAGCGCCATAAGCGCCAACTATCTGTGCGGCGGCCGTACCATTCGGATTCGTTCTGATAGTCGAATTTCTGACATCAACGCCTGCTATATCCTGAAAATTCTCCGAAACAATCGCCATAGTATCAGCACTTATTTCGTCTGCAAAAGTATAAGGAGTAGATTTGTTGTAACCCATTTTTTTCATATTATAGCGAACGCTTATAATATTTCTTTGTTCCTTTTTTGAATACCCATCGCACTTATAACTTTCTTTAAGTTTGCTCATACATTCTTCGGCAGTAGAATAGGTATTCATATTAAGGTTATCCTTACTTTTAAGTTCAGCAATTTCGTCCTCCATATTGTCCGCAAACTTATAGTTATCGCCGTCCATAACAATAGGCAGATCGTCAATCCATTTCTCACCGCATTTTTCCATAAGAAGAATTAATGCAAGAATGGTGTCATTAAGCTTATCATCTTCCATATAGAGTTTATCTATAACCACCTGATAGCCTGTACTATTGACAGCTAAACCTACGCCATTAACGTCGAGGATTTCTCCTCTAAGAGCCTCAGTTTCAACCGTATAGCTTGTAGATGTTTTTGCAATCTCATCATACTTGTTGCCATTTATAAGTTGCCAATCTGCAAGTCTTGCGGTAAACATTCCGAAGATAATAAGCAAAACGATTAAAAGAAACGCAGTACGCCCATGTTTGTGCTTTTTTTCTGTTTTTTGTTCTTCCATAATAACTGCATTCCCCCTTTTAAACTATCTGTCAATTAACTGTGTTTAGTGATGAAAATTTATTGTTATTTAGTCAGCAAATATTCAATGGGCGAACATAGTTCGCCCCTACAATTAACATATAAGTTTTTCATATCCGATACATTTACAAACTCACCCTTAAAGCAAGAACCTTATTGACATAATAAGCTATTGGAGTAAGTGCTATTGTATAGAGTATTCTTGAAATATAGTGGTTTACGAAAAAATATCCGTTGTTGCCATATCCACACATAACATAAAAAAATAGGAAATGCAGTGATAATGCCATTGCTACCACTATAAACGAAATCACCATTGCAACGGATAGCCTTGTGCGAATAAGTTCGTTTGTAAGATAACTTATAAAATAACAGCACACCGTCATAATTATCGCAAAAAAGCCGATAACTCCGCCGTTGCTTATGTCAGTAAGAAGTCCACCAGCAAGTCCAAACCACAAGGCAGTCAATTTCGGTTCAAACATAGATATAGTCAAAACCACAGGAATTACAAGACTTGGTTTTCCGCCGAAAAGCTCAGGAATAAAATTTGGTATTCCCTGAATAACAAAAAGCACCAAAAGCTCTGTCGAATATATGATATATCTAAATATTCTGAATCTTCTCTCCACGAAAATTCCCCCGATTATTGTTTTGATGCTGTACTTTCTTGTTTACTGTTTTCTTTTGAGCTTTCGGACTTAGAAATAGTACCTTTTTCGAGATAATTGGTTATAACCGCAACAGAATTTACC
This sequence comes from Pseudoruminococcus sp., assembly GCF_047012705.1. Taxonomy (NCBI): domain Bacteria; kingdom Bacillati; phylum Bacillota; class Clostridia; order Eubacteriales; family Acutalibacteraceae; genus Pseudoruminococcus; species Pseudoruminococcus sp. The sequence goes on from NZ_JBKXNW010000001.1 coordinate 211,097, forward strand.
TCCCGTATATTCTCATATGGCTTGATTATTGCCATAGGTTGACTATCATATTCGTCAAGCTTAATTTCCTTGATTTCTCCGATACGAATTTTTTCAGGAAAAATTCCGCCAAGCCCCGATGTCACAATAATATCGCCCTCCTGCATTGCATGTTGTGCAGGAATTTTAGTCATAAGAGAAAGATTATCGTCTGCATATTTCGATGAACCTGTAACAATTCCGCTATCGCTTGTACGTGAGTTAAGAACTCCCACCTGAATATCCGGCGAAAGTATAGTCCTTACCTTACAAGTAGTTGCGTCAACTTCACAAACCATTCCCACCAAACCGTTTTCGGTTACAACAGGGTCATGAAGCTCTACACCGTCAATAGTACCCTTATCTATATAAAATCCATAAAAATTCTCGTTAGGGTCACGCCTTATAACCGTTGCGGGAAGAATATCATAGTCGGGATTTTCTTCCTTTAGATTATAATATTTTTTAAACTGTTCATTTTGTCCTTTAATGTCATAATAATCAACAAGCATATCACGAAGTTTACGGTTTTCCTCTTCAAGAGAATTAACCTCTTCTTGAAGCTCCTCGGCAGATTTTTGTGTATCTTTGGCAGAATCCACTGCATTTACAGCGGTTTTCTGCATAGGCATTGTAAAAAGATTTACAATATATGTTCCAAAAGAGCTGTTTCCTGCTGTAACTATGACAAGTATAAGTAAAACAGAAATAGCCCCAAGCAAAACCTTGAAGCTTTTTCCTGAAAATAAATTTTTCATAAAATGGTCACCCAATTAAGCTTAGTCAGCCATTTATTTCTTTCTCATAAAAAAGTCGCCGTCAATATTCATCTCAAGCCTTTTGCCCGTACCCTCGGCAACACAGTCAAGCGGTCTTTCTGCAACATGAACAGGCATATTTGTTTCCTGAGCGACAAGAAAATCCAAACCACGAAGTAAAGCTCCACCGCCGGTAAGCATAATTCCATGGTCGATAATATCCGCTGAAAGTTCTGGCGGAGTTTTCTCCAATGTGCTTTTTATAGCCTCTAATATAACAGAAAGTGGGTCTGCAAGGGCATCTCTTACTTCCGCCGCACTGATTACAACATTTTTCGGCAAACCATCAACAAGGTTTCTGCCCTTAATCTGCATATCACCCTCGCCCTCATAAGGATAAGCTGAACCTATTTTTATTTTTATCTCCTCAGCAGTTCTTTCACCGATAAGAAGATTATATTTCTTTTTAACATACTGAATAATTGATTCATCGAATTTATCGCCGGCAACCCTTACCGAGCAAGCTGTAACAATATCTCCGAGTGAAATCATAGCGACCTCAGATGTACCGCCGCCAATATCAACAACCAAACTTCCCGTAGGTTCAAATACCGGCAAGCCTGCACCAATAGCGGCAGCCATAGGTTCTTCTATAAGTTTTACATCTCCCGCACCGGCCTGTCTTGCAGTATCCTCAACGGCTCTGCGTTCTACATCTGTAACGCCTGACGGAATACAAACAACAACCTTTGGCTTACTAAAAATAGATGGCTTTACAGTTTGTCTGATAAAATGCTTCAGCATAGTCGCTGTAATATCAAAATCTGCAATAACACCATCTTTAAGCGGACGAACCGCAACAATAGAACCCGGAGTACGACCAATCATTTCTTTTGCGGCAGTTCCGACGGCTAAGACTGTATCGGTTCTTACATCAACCGCAACAACACTCGGTTCACGCATAACAATCCCCTTGCCCTTCATAAAAACAAGAGTATTAGCAGTTCCGAGGTCAATTCCAATATCCTTAGAAAACAATCCCATATATTCTCCTTCTCCCTTTGTCCAATTACTGTCTATATGCCAACAAAATATAAATATTTAAAGCAATTTTGAATGAGCGAACATAGTTCGCTCATTTTATCGTATTTACATAGGGTTTAATAATAGAGGTACTCCGTCAGGGAACCCCCTGCGAGGGTTCCCTACGAAAAACATTCCACTGGAATGTTTTTATACCCTCCTGCGCTTTGTGAAGCATAAAGTATTTCGCTCTCTGCGGAGAGCGAACAAAGGCTCTGCCTTTGGAAACTGCGAGCCTTTGAAAAGGCTCGAGCGAAAATTTTAATTTCTTAACATTTTCCTGTTGAGCCGAAACCGCCTTCACCTCTTGATGTGTCGGAAAGTTCATCAGCTATGACAAATTCAGCAGGCTTTACAGGCATAATTACCATCTGTGCTATTCGTTCGCCTGCGGAAATAGTATAGCTTTCGTTTGAAACATTGCAAAGTCCAACGCAAACCTCTCCACGATAATCGCTGTCAACTACGCCTACGCCGTTTGAGAGCGTTATTCCGTGCTTTACCCCAAGACCACTTCTCGCAAAAAGAAATGCCGCACAATCCGAGCTTTCAAGCTCTATTGCAAGTCCGGTAGGAATCATTGCAAGACTTCCCGGTTCAATGGTCACAGGCTCATCAATGCAGGCATATAGGTCTGCTCCTGCCGAACCGATTGTCGCACGCTTAGGCACAACGGCATTTTCTTTTAATTTTTTCACCTTAACAGTATAGCTCATTTTTATTTCTCCAAATCATTTAATTTTTATTTTAAGAAGTTTTCAACATAAACCACGATAGTACAAACCACGGGTAAATTCAGACTTCGGTGTGCTTTTTTCAACATAATCCTTGAGTTTTTCACTACTTTCAACAGGGTTTTCAACATTAAAATGCAGAATTTCAAAATCAACGTTCTTTATTTCGTTTTGTCTGTCTGAAAGTATAAGTGGTACGCAATTCAAAATTTCACAGCTTTGCTTGTCGCAAATTATCGGAAATTCCTTTCCCTTACGATCACGGATTGTCGGTGGAGTTTTGCAATTTTTACAACCTTTTCCGTCATTTTTAACAGGGCAATTTCTTGTAAGCATTAACGGAAGTCTGCCATATGAAATTATTCCTCTCGGAATATTTCCGCCAAGCTTTGCTATTTGTGCAAGCGTCAATTCAAATGAAACTTCCACATCAAGCATACCAAAGGATTCTGCCCATTCAAGCGCAGCTGTATTCGCAAGATTCAATCCAAAACCGCCGTGAATATCCATTCCCAATTTCTTAGCAAGGGCAACCGCTCCAAGATTTGACGCCAGAACCTCATAAACACCAAGCTTCTGCAAATCCTTCAAGCGATTTTCTATTTCATTTTCTCTGCCAAACATTGCTCTCGGAATCTCAACTGCAATGGCAAAACCTCTATCCATAAGGGAAGTTATTTCGCTATCTGCAAGAAACATCGGAACATAAATAAGTTCACAATCGAGAAAGTCATCGGGAATATTTCCTTTACAGAATTTTGCACGAAAACCCATACCCTTTGTATTATGTGTAACTGACTTCGGAAGATTCGGCATTTCAAATGCAATCGGATTAACTTTTTCACGAATTGCAAGCAATGCTTGTAGCGTATCTCTACGCATAGCATTAATAGATTTTGCCGACAAAGTCAGGCCATTATCTATTATACATTCTATCTTATCAGTATAGAACGGCGTACCGCCTGTTTTATTCAAATAGCCCTCACAGCGTTCAGCCGAAAGAGGAGTATTTATTGCTACTTCCGGAATATCTCCCATTGCCTCAGCAGAATTTCCGTCATTATCGCAGACAATAAGCTTTGCCGGCTTACCGTCTTTGACTTCAAGCTTAAACGAAACAGGCACCAACGGCATTTCATCTTTATAGCTTGTACGGATTTGTGTAAGTAATTTATTTGTAGCAGAAGTCACATCGTCTTTAGAGCGTGTTCCGAACATATCAGAACCAAGTTTTCCGGTATAATAACCGTCAGTAAAGCCAGAACGAGAAAATACTGCACGAAGCCTTTCGAGAATTTCCTCATCAACGAAGCCTTTATCTAAACTTTGTCTGCAAGCTGAAACTGCCGCCGCAACATATTCAGGACGCTTCATTCTGCCTTCAATCTTAAATGAGGTTACACCGATTTCGTGGAGTTCTCTAAGATTACTTATCAGCGAAAGGTCTTTCAGACTTAAATCATGACCGTTGCCACCTGCATCAAAGGGAAGTCGGCAAGGTTGAGCACACAAACCACGATTTCCGCTTCTGCCGCCCAACATCGCACTCATATAGCATTGCCCCGAAACGCTCATACATAACGCCCCATGAACAAAAACTTCTAATTCTATCGGGCAATTCATATTTTTCAATTTATCAGCAATTTCTTTAATTTCAGTTTTAGATAATTCTCTTGCAAGAACAACACGCTCAAAGCCCATATCATATAGCATTTTTGCCGCCTCTGCGGTATGTACAGACATCTGTGTCGAAGCGTGAAGAACCATATTCGGTGCAACTTTTCTTATAAGTGAAACCAAACCCATATCCTGAATAATTATAGCGTCAATGCCTATTTCACAAGCATATTTTATAAGATTCAAAGCTGATTCCATTTCATCATCATGAATAAGTGTATTACAGGCAAGATGAACCGTAACATTTCTTGCATGGCAGTATTTTACCGCCTCGAGTAACTGTTCACGATTAAAATTTCCCGCATTACCTCTCGCACTAAAAATATCCGCTCCGAGATAAACTGCGTTTGCTCCCATTCTTACAGCAGGATATATAACCTCAAGACTTCCGGCAGGGGCAAGAACTTCTATTTTAAGCATTATTATCTGAGGAATTTTCTTCTGTATCGTCAGCAGAATTACCAAAGAAGCTCATAATATCCTCTGCGGCTTCCTCTCGACTTTCTGTTGTTATAAGTCTTTTTCCGCGGCGAGATGAACGCCTTACGGGAGCGGAAAGTGGTTCTGTAGTTTCGTGTGATTTTTTAGAATCCTTATCAGCCAAACGCTGTCTTAAAGTTTCAATCTCAGAACGAAGCTTTTCTGTTTCTTTGCGAGCATCGTCAGCTTCTTCACGAGCCTTTTGTGCCTCTTCAAGATATTCGTTAAGCTGATTCTTCATATTTTCCGTCTGGTCAGCAAGCTTTTTAGAGAGGTCACAAAACTCCAATGCCGTCAAAATAGCAATATTAGAAATTGATACTCTCGGATTAGCTTCTAAGGTTTGCTTCATTTTTCTATCTACAACAGAAGCAATTTTCTGAGTATATTCCTCGTTATCTTCACTAAGAATATTAAGTTCTGTACCACAAACTTTTACTTTAATTTTATTTTTTGACACTTCAACTTCCTCCATTTCAATTTATTATTTTTGGGAAAATCCTGCTAAATTATATGCTGTCCTGATGGCGAAATTTTTTCACCGACTAATTAAATCTATTATAATACATTTTTGTCGAATTATAAAGCGTATAATTAATAAAAAGTCAGAAATTTTTCTTCCATTTTATATTTTTATTCCTATTTTTATAATAGAATCGAATACTATTACAATTTTTATTGATAATCATTTATCATTCACAGACAATAAAGAAAATATCATAAACTAAGTATCATAGTAATTATAATTATTTGTTATACGATATAGTTTTTACAACAAATATAATATATTTTCATTCAACACCAAAATCCCGAAAAAACATGGGAATTTATAATAATAAAATCATTATATTTAAAAATATAAGTACAACAGTTATCAACCTCAAATAATTTTTAAGTAAATATGACAAATTTTATTGAAATTATGCTGAAAATAGTATATAATTATACCTAAGTTATTTTTTTATATCAGATGCATTATTTTGGAGGGATATTATTATGATAAAAAAAACACTTACACCAAGTGAAGCTCGTGATATGATTGTTTCCAAGCTTTCACATAACTTCGGAGTAATTCCTACCGAAGCTACCGACGAGCATTACTACAAAGCAGTTGCTCTCATTCTTCGCGATATGATGAGCCACGAATATACAGCATTCACAAATGCTGCCGAAACTCAGAATAAAAAAACCGTTTACTATCTCTGTATGGAGTTCCTTATGGGCCGTTCACTCAAGAACACACTCTATAATCTCGGTCTTACTGATGTTATGACAAAGGCTTTGCAGGGACTCAATATCAAGATTGAAAATATATACGAGCAAGAGCCTGATGCAGGTCTCGGCAATGGTGGTCTTGGTCGTCTTGCAGCTTGTTTCCTCGATGGTCTTGCAACACAGAATTATCCTGCTATGGGATATTCACTTCGCTATGAATTTGGTATCTTCCGTCAAAAGCTCGTTGACGGTTGGCAGACAGAACTTCCTGACCGTTGGCTTCCAGGCGGACAAGTATGGCTTCAATCTCACCCGGAAAAGAGCGTAAAAGTCCTCTTTGATGGCAGAATTGAAGAAAGCTGGACAGACGGCTACCACAGCATCAATCATGTTGATGCAACAGCTATAGAGGCTGTCCCTTATGATATGATGGTTGCAGGTTACGGCGGAAAGGGTGTTTCCCGACTCAGACTTTGGGCTGCTAAATCTAACGACTTCGATATGAAACTTTTCAATGGTGGCGAATATATTCGTGCTATGGAGCAAAATGCTATGGCAGAAGTCATCACAAAGGTTCTTTATCCTGAAGATAACCACGCAGAAGGTAAGAGCCTTAGACTTAATCAGCAGTATTTCCTTGTTTCTGCTACCATTCAGGATATCGTCAGAAGACACCTCAGAACATACGGCACTCTCGATAACTTCCCGGAGCTTGTCGCTATTCATCTTAATGATACACACCCTGTTCTTGCTATTCCAGAACTTATGCGTATACTCCTTGACGAGTGTGGTTATTCATGGGAGAGCGCATGGGATATCGTCACACGCTCTATCGCATACACAAACCATACGGTTATGGCAGAAGCTCTTGAATGCTGGCAGGTTGATATGTTTGCAAGAAAGCTTCCAAGAATATATCAGATTATCGAAGAAATCAATCGACGCTTCTGTGCTGAAATGCACGAAAAGGGCATTGACGGCTCACAAATCGCAAGAATGGCTGTTATCAATGACGGCATAGTCAAGATGGCTAACCTTGCTGTTATTGCAGGTCATTCTGTAAATGGCGTTTCCAAGCTTCATAGTGAAATTCTCAAAGAATCTGTATTCTCAGATTTCTATAAAGTAACACCTGAAAAATTCAAGAATGTTACTAATGGTATTGCTCATAGACGCTGGCTCAATCAATCCAACCCAGGTCTTTCCACTCTTATCCTTGACCTTATCGGAGATAAATTTATAACAGACGCTTCTGCCCTTCAGGGACTTATGAAATATAAGGACGATGAAAGCGTTCTCAAGCAACTTGCTGCAATCAAGAAAGCAAATAAAATCAAAATGGCTGAATATATCAAGGCTAATAATGGAATTATCGTTGACCCTGATTCTATCTTCGATGTACAGGTTAAGCGTTTACACGAATATAAGCGCCAGCATCTTAACGCTATTCATATTCTCAGCACATACCTCTGGCTCAAAGCAAATCCAAACGCAGAATTTACACCTAAAACTTACATTTTTGGTGCTAAGGCTGCCCCAGGTTACTACTTTGCAAAGCAGATTATTCAGTTTATCGTAGAACTTGGAAATAGAATAAATAACGACCCTGATGTTAATAAGAAACTGAAGGTTGTTTATCTTGAAGATTATCGCGTATCTGTTGCAGAAAAACTTATTCCGTCAGCAGAAATTAGCGAACAGATTTCCCTTGCAGGTACAGAGGCTTCCGGTACAAGTAATATGAAGTTTATGATTAACGGTGCTGTTACACTTGGCACACTTGACGGTGCAAATGTAGAAATCCACGAATCTGTCGGCGATGATAATATCATTCTCTTTGGTATGACAACGCCTGAAGTTAATGAACTTAAACGCCGTGGTTATAATCCTCAGCAGTATTATAATAATAGCCGTGAAATTATGGATATTATCAATTATATTGAGAGAGAGTTCGGCGGAAAATTCCACGATATTGCAAATTCTCTCAGAAACAAAGACCCATATATGGTTCTTGCAGATTTCTCAGATTATTCTATTGCACAGCAAAACGCGTCTGCTCTCTATGCTGACCCGATGCACTGGAACCATATGTCGCTTGTCAATATTGCTCAGGCAGGACGCTTTGCAGCTGACCGTTCAATCAGAGATTACGCTAATACAATTTGGGAAGCTAAACCAGTTGAGCTTTAATTGATTAAAAACAAAATAATCTTCTTTTCTTAAGAAACAAATCGAGAGGACACCCCGAAAAAAACGAGATGTCCTCTTTATTTATAATTTACGAAACCCACATAAAAAGATATAATAAGCACAATGTTAATACTATAAAATTTTTTAATAACGGAGGTCAACTTATTATGACAGAAAAAGAAAAAGCTCAAGCCGGATTACTTTATAAAAGCAATGGAGAAGAGCTTAAATCTGAACTTATGCGTTGCAAAAATTTATGTGCTGAATATAATAGACTTATGCCATCACAAACAGAAGAAAGAAAAGCTCTCCTTAAAAAAATTCTTGGAAAAACAGGCGAGAATTTCTGGATAGAACAGTCGTTCTGGTGTGATTATGGCTATAATATTGAGATTGGTGAGAATTTCTATTCGAACCATAATCTTGTCATTCTCGACCCGGGCAAGGTAACATTCGGAGATAATTGCTTTGTCGCACCAAACTGCGGTTTTTATACCGCAGGACACGCTATTGACGCAGAGCAAAGAAATGAAGGCTTTGAAATTGCTCTGCCAATCACCGTAGGTAATAATGTTTGGATTGGCGGCAGCGTCTGCGTTATGCCCGGCGTCACCATAGGAGATAATACTATTATTGGCGGAGGAAGTGTTGTTACTAAAGATATTCCATCGGGCGTTATCGCCGCAGGAAATCCTTGTCGTGTAATAAGAAAAATTACCGAAGCTGATAGGGATAAATACAAAAAAAGTTTGTGAAAAATTCGTCTTGACATTTTCAAAAAAATTCTGATATAATCATAGTTGCCGAGTAGCAAAAGCGTAAATCCAGGAATTGGATTTACGCTTTATTTTTTTGCAAAAAATTATCAGTTCTGAGAAAGGAAGATTTTAACCTATGGAAAAAACAAAAATGAACAAAATGGGAATTGTCCCAGTCAACAAACTGCTTATAACTATGGGTGTACCTATGATTTTATCTATGGTTCTCCAAGCGGTTTATAACATTGTTGATAGCGCTTTCGTATCTAATATGTCACACGATGGCGAAGCTGCACTAAATGCCTTAACTCTTGCGTTTCCTGTACAAATTCTTATGGTAGCAATAAGTATAGGCACAGGTGTCGGCACTAATGCACTCTTATCAAAAGCACTTGGTCAGCGTGACAGCGAAAAAGTAAATCGTGTTGCAGGAAATTCATTTTTCCTCGCAATAATAATTTGTGTTGCCTATATAATCTTTGGCTTAACAGGTGTTCGTGCATACATCTGTTCACAAACCTCTAATAAACTTATCCAAAATATGGCTATTGACTACCTGAGCATTTGTTGTATAATCTCATTCGGCATTGTATTTTTCTCAATTCTCGAGAAGCTTCTCCAAGCAACAGGTCGTTCACTGTTTTCAACTATCGCACAGGTTTCAGGTGCTATCGTAAATATCGTTCTCGACCCAATAATGATTTATGGCTTACTCGGTTTTCCGGAAATGGGTGTAAAAGGCGCTGCCTATGCAACTGTTATAGGTCAATGTGTTTCGTGCATAGTCGCCTTAATTTTCCATGTCAAAGTAAATAAGGAAATCTCAAATAAAGGCAAGTATATCAAGCCATCGTGGCAGATTATCAAAGAGATTTATGCAATCGGTCTGCCTGCAATAATAGCACAGGCACTTATGTCTGTTATGACCTATGGACTTAATATTATACTCGGTATGCTCAGTGAAGCCGCCGTCACTGCATATGGACTTTTCTACAAAATTCAACAATTTATGCTCTTTGCAGCATTCGGACTAAGAGATGCTATCACACCGATTATATCCTTTAATCATGGTATGAAAAGTAAGGAAAGAATACAAGACGGCATAAAATTCGGTATGATTTATACTATTTCAATTATGCTTATCGGCACACTTTTGCTCGAGCTTTTCGCAGAACCATTCGCAGAGATCTTTGGGCTTTCAGGCGAAACAAAATCTCTCTGTTTAAGTGCTATGAGAATAATTTCCGTAAGCTTTGTTTTTGCTGGTGCAAATATAGCTTTTCAAGGAATCTTTCAAGCTCTTGAAAGCGGTACAGAATCCTTAGTCGTATCAATTTTCCGCCAACTTGTATTAGTCTTGCCTGTTGCATGGATATTCGTAGAAATCATCAAAAATTCAAATACAAGCACAGACCTTGTCTGGTATACATTTTTAATAGCCGAAACAGTTTCAACAGCAATAGCTTGTATGTTTATGAAACGAACCTATAATAAAAAAATAAAGGTATTAACTCCATGCTCTGTACATATTTAAGCTAAAACAAAAATCACAGCTCTTGCGGGCTGTGATTTTTTATATTTATTTAACTTTTAAGTTTATTTTGATTTTTTAGATTTAAATGCTTTTACAGAAATTATAGCAGCTGAAGCAGCAAAGGCCATAAGTATAAATACTACATTCTGAGTATTACCTGTCTGTGGAATATCATTAGCAGGTTTGCCTTCTTGCTTAGAGGATTCAACTTGTGAAGGCTCTGTCTTTGAAGATTCTGTTTTTGATGACTCTTCCTTTGAAGATTCAGATGATTCTTCCGAAGATTCTGATGGCTCAGATGGTTCTGAAGATTCAGATGATTCCTGCTTTTCTTCAACCTGAAAAACAGGATTAGCAAAATCTACACTATAACTTTCATCACGATAGGTAAATTCAATCTTACCATTACTTATCTTAAATCCATCTTTACCAGAACTTGTTGCATTACCATCAGCGTCAGTATTTTCATCGCCTACTGCATCATAACCATTCTTTGCAAAGAACTCATCTGCATATGCATTTGGCTTTACTGTGTAAGAAAGCTTATATGTCCACCTATCAGGAATCTGCTCAGTACCAAGGTCAAGAGAAACTGTCTTTGTTTCTGCATCATAAGCTATATCATAATTAGCACCGTCTACTAAATCACCATTAGCGTTACGAACTTCAACATCAAATATCGGCTTGCCATCTTCATCATAATTTACATACTCAGCATAATCACTTAAAGAATCACTAATAATAACATTAGAATACGCCTTTGTAATAACATCTGCTATGCCATCAAATACATTTGCAAGCTCATCTGCATTATCTGCATAGAAATAGTTATCATCACTTGCCGGGATTTTTTTCATAAAGTCTTCATCACAACCAGGAACACCAACAGAATAAACAGTTGCATCAGGATAATCTGCCCTCAACTTTTCTGCCGCAGCAATAGCTCTTTTTGCTACACCATTGCCAAATTCTCCGTAAAGATTAGGCTTACCGTCGCTCAAAAAGATAACATATTTTTTGCTGTCATCACGAGCAGTTGCTAAAAGCTCTTCTGCATATTCAATAGCCAATGGTGAATTAGTATATCCTATATCAGGTGCATAATTATCAAAAATAAACTTTAAATGCTCTGCAGAACTTGTCCAGTAGGAATCAAAAAAATCAACTTTTATAACTTCTGTCTCAAACAAAACAACAGAAGCCCTATTATCTGTTCCCTCAGGGAGCATTTTTTTACTAAGAACATCAACAGCCTTTTTAAGCGAATCCCACTTGCCATCACGATTCATGCTTGGGGAACGATCTGCAACTAAAACTACATCTGCTGTTGTATTCTTTATATTTGTTTCTTGGGTAACGCTTCCCTCAAATGAAAGGGAAACATCGTATGTTCCATCACCATTAGCTTTAACAGTTTTTGAGTTTTTAGGTGTTGGAATTTCCTGCGAAGTTTCTTCAGCAGAAGCAACCATACCACAGCTAAGAGCCATAGCCAATGCTAATGCCAAAGAAGCAATCTTCAAACCTTTTTTCATTAACTTTCCTCCAAAATATATTTTCATAAAGTTATATTTAACTTTACAATAGTGATTATATCATCTAAGTTCTATATTGTCAATCAATTTTGTCTTAAAATTTAAATGGTTTTATTTATATATTTAAGTCTTTTATTTGATAAATATATTGCGTTTATCAGCATAATTGACAATTTTTGTATCAAGTAGTAGAATTATTTTATACATAATAAAGCGAAGAGGTTACGGCGAGTATGAAAAAATTCAGTCTTTTATATCCAGATGACAGCAACTATGAAATCAAGGTTCTTGATGAAGCCGCCTGCAACGACTTGTCCTTTGATTTCCTCTTAAACGCTCTAACAAAAGAAAAAAGCGAAAAACAGATTATTAAACGCACTCTTTCACAAATGGTATCTGACGAAAATGTTATAAAATACCGCATAGATATTTTCGATGATTTACTCCACCACCCCAAAATGTGTGAAACCTTAGAAAATCTTTTAACACAGCTAAACGACTTATGGGAACTAAAGCGTATGCAAAAAGATACAGAAGTTTCAGCAATATGGGGACTTATCAACCGACTTCGTGAAGTAAATGACTATATTCAATGCATAACCCAGATGAAACTCGCCATGGACGAAGCCAACCTCAAATCAGATGGTCTGAGAGAACTTTATACTATGGTAACAGAAATATATAACGGCAGTGGTTTTCCACAACTGAAAAAGGATATTGATGAAACCTTTGAAAAAGCACAAAAACTAAAGAGTGTAACTGTTGGCGTAAATCTTGATAATCTTCTTCGCCCAAAGGAAGCCGGAGTTGTATCCTTAAATGATACCGAGTTTACTCATACAGGACTTCTTAAAAATTTTATGAATTTCGCCGCAAAGAAAAACCCTGAAATTCACGAAGGTGTAGAAGTCGAAAGTATGAGCTTTCATCCTGCCGCAACAAACAAAAAAGCTTCACTTACAGGTATGAGCATAAATAATGTAGCCGAACTTTCAACGCTTCAAATTGAATCGTCGCTCACAGGCGGCGACCCATTTTCAGCGGCTATGGAAAAATCCGTATCAAATATTCTCAAGAAAATAGTCAAAGACATTCGAGATGTTCTTCGTAAGTATGTTGATATAAGCGGTTATTCTCTAACATCAATTTCACCCGAACTCATTTTCTATATTCGCTGGGCATCACTGATACGCAAAATACAAAATCTTAATCTTCCAATCTGTAAGCCACAGGTTCTGCCAACCTCACAGCGTGTTCTTCAAACTGACGGCTTATATAATCTCAAACTTGCCATAAAAGCTGTCAACGGTGAAAATATCGACATCGTAACAAACTCCCTCGATTTTAACGAAGAACACCGTATCTACATTATGACCGGCCCTAATCGTGGCGGAAAAACTACCTTTACACAAGCTGTCGGTCTTATGTATCTTCTTGCACAGCACGGAATATTCGTTCCTGCATCAGAATTTTGGTTCAGCCCTTGCGATACAATTTATACGCACTTTCCGGCTGATGAAAATAAAACCGTAGATCTCGGCAGACTCGGCGAAGAATCTGTCCGACTTTCTGAGATTATGCAAAATTCAACTAAAAATACCCTCATACTTATGAATGAAACTCTTGCCACAACTAATGTTGAAGAGGGTGTATATCTTGCGAGAGATATAGTTCGCTTTATGTGTTATATCGGAGTTCGTGCAATCTACAATACACATATGCACGACCTTGCAAGAAATTTAGATGCTTTCAATTCCGACCCCGAGATACACAGTCGTGTCGAAAGCCTTGTCACAGGTATAGAAAATGGGCGCAGGTCATTCCATGTACAGATATTGCCACCACAAAACGCCAGTTATGCAAGAGATATTGCAGTAAAATACGGTATAACCTTCGAGCAACTAAAACAAAGCCGAGGATTAAAGTAACCCATCAAAAAAACTTATAAAACGGAGATTTCACTATGACATACGATTTCATCGAACTTGACCGAAACGGAACCATTCCGCTCTATCAACAGCTATATGACAAAATATCTTCCGCCGTTGAGAACGGTAGTCTTACTATCGGTGCAAAGCTCCCTTCAATTCGTAAACTATCAGAAGATTTACAGCTCAGCCGCACAACAATAGAATCAGCCTATCAACAACTATGTATCGAGGGCTATATAAAAAGTCTTCCACAGAGAGGATACTATGTTCAATCTGCCCCTCAAAAAAACACAATAAAAAATACAAACTCAATTTTGCCGGTAAATCGTGAGAGCAAAGAAAACATTCTCTATGACCTCGGAAGTGACCTTGCCGACAGAAATGAAACCGATATAAAGCTTTGGCGTTCACATATAAAAGATGTTCTTAAAAAGAAAAATGTAATAGCTTCATATGGCGACCCACAGGGAGAACTTGCACTAAGAAATGCCCTTGCACTCTATAGTCATGGAATCAGGGGTGCCGTTACAGACGGAAGTCGTATTCTGATTGGTTCAGGTACGCAATCACTTTTATACATAATTTGCGGACTTATCTCCGAAATAAAACCACGCACAGCAGCTATGGAGGAAGATGGTTTTCCGCTCGCCGAAAGAGTTTTTGCCGATTGTGGATTTTCCATTCATAAGCTCAAAAGTGACAATGACGGAATCATTCCCGAAGAACTTTATAAAAACGGTTCGAGCATATTATTCATAAATCCCTCATGCAATAAAAACGGACAGCCTATCCGTATGAGCCGTAGAAAAGAACTTCTTAAATGGGCAGAAGAAACAGATTCAATCATCATAGAAGACGACTACAACGGCGAACTAAGATATAGCTCACGGCCATTTCCTGCTCTGCAAAGCGCCAATAGTGAGAGAGTAATTTATATAGGTTCATTCTCAAAAATGCTCTTACCGTCCGTCAGAATAGGCTATGCGGTTTTAACTTCCGAATTGCTTAAAATCTATGAATCAAGAAACGGCTTTTATAACCAGACCTCTTCAAAAATTGAACAGCTTGCACTTGCCGAATATATCAAAACAGGCGAACTTGAACGCAGACTTCGCCGTTTGCGTAAGCTATATCGTGAAAAAAGTTCTTTAATTATGCAAGCTCTCGAAACCACCTTCGCAGACTCTGACCTCAAATTAAAAGCAACACTCCAAGAAACCGCCCTATGCTTTATACTTTCACTCAATACAAATCGTTCTATGGCGGAAATGCTTTCCCTTGCTAAAAATCAAGGGGTTCGTCTTTCAAGCTCAAAATCAGATAATAAAAATACCACCGAGCTTAAATTAGGCTTCGGTGGTATTCCCACAACGGATATTATCAACGCAATAAACGCTTTAAAAAAGGCTTGGTGCTAAACATCTTAAATTTGATAAAACTTAAAGACTTCCTAAGACACTTAAAAGTTTCGCTCGAGGCGGAGTGCCTCCGCCGTCAAGACGCGGTGCGTGACCGCACAGGACAAGACGCGGAATCGCTCGGCTTTGCCTCACTCGCAGTAAATAAGGAAAACTTATTGCCGCGGTTGAAGAAATTACCAATTAGCTAACACACTTCTTTAAGACACTTAAAAGTTTCGCTCGAGGCGGAGTGCCTCCGCCGTCAAGATGCGGTGCGTGACCGCACAGGACAAGACGCGGAATCGCTCGACAAGTCTCGCTCGCAGTAAATAAGGAAAACTTATTGCCGCGGTCGAAGAAATTACCAATTAGCTAACACACTTCTTTAAAACACTTAAAAGTTTCGCTCGAGCCTTTTCAAAGGCTCGCAGGGTCGAGGGACGGAGTCCCTCGTGGGTTTTAAGGGCAACGCCCTTAACATCTCTTTCTCCTCAAACGGTGGACGAAGTCCGCCGCTTATTTCTATTGTCAGCAACCAGCTAACGATTTAATAACCCACCTTAAATAGCTCCCCCATTAAAAGTCACACACATAATAAGATGTAAAGGTGCAAACCTAAGCAATTCAGCTTTCAGAAATTCCTTTTTATCATCAGAAACCTCTGTCAGTATATCAACATAAATCTTGCTTTCAGCAATATTTTCAGTAATATTACATTCCAATCCCAAGGACGCAACTTGTTTTTCAAGTGCGTCCTTTCCTATTATGCTCGGATTTATCTGAAGCCTGTTAATAAGCTTATTTCGTCTGCTTTCAAGCGTATCACCATTCATATAGGTTCTTGCCATAGATTCAAGCTGTTCAAGTCCATAGCCCTCTGCCGTCTGTACAAAACATTCACGCAAAAGCTCATCAACTTCATCATAAACTGTTTGCAAAACAACAGCATAAGCTTTTATCTCTGCATCAATAAGACCGCCTTGCTTAATATCATAAATTCCTGTCGCAGAAAGCTTATTCTTTATGGATTCATATGCAGTCACCACAAAACCTCCTATACAACAGTAATGCTGACTGCTCCAAGCGTATAAAGCTTAGTGCAATCGCCTTCATATTCTTTAGTCACGCTTGTATCAAAAATATAATTTTTAACACCGTCAATATGATAAATAAGCTCTCCAAGCTCGCAGTATTTAACCCCATCACCAACGCAAAGCTTTCTGAAATATTCGGTTATTTCATTCTGAACCCGACCTTTAACATCATCAGCATAATATCCGTCCTTAACAGAAATTGACAGCTTTATTACCACACCCGTTAATGTAGCATTTTCGACCGAAACGCTAATATTTATACCCTTTTTATCATTCATTTCTTGCTGTAAAGCAGAAACGACCTCATCACTACACTTTGACGCACGACCCGCAATATAAATTCCAACAGTTCCCGTACCCTGAGCAAGTGGCTTTATACCAACAGAATATACACCGTCAATACCTAAGGCAATTCGTCTGTAATATTCCTCATTATCGCCATTTGACGGATTATAATAGCTTTCTGCAATTCTTTTACGCAAAGCCTCATCACTTTCTGCTGATGCACCGCCTCCAAATATGCTTGAGTTATTAACGCTTATGGACTCTGAAAAGTAAGTTACAATAGAAGTAACGCGATTCACAGGAATATTATATTCTGAACCGCCATTTTCTGCGTGTGCCTTAACCATAACAAAGCTTTCATTCACAGGCAGAACTGTATCCTCGTCTGTCACAAATCTAAGGCTTCCGTCACTCACCGCACAAACCGTTCCTTTCGGAACAGTAAAAGAATACGAAAGCGGTCTTTCTACATAGAACATAAGCTTTCCGTTCGCCTTTATAGCAGGCTTTCTTTTAAGACCTCGCATTTCTGCGTGTTTGTCGAGATATTCGCCCGTTGCGGTTGTAGGAAACATCTGTCTTTTAAGAAAATCAAGACTGCTTTCAAGCGAAAAAATTTCTCCCGCAAGAGTTTTCATTCTGATGCCTATATCCGACGCATTATCAGGCACATAACCCGCATTTTTTTCAAATTCATTCTGCATTCTCTCAAGAATTTCACTATAAGTTTCGCTCATTTTATCCCTCCTCATCTTCAAATGGAATTTCAAGCATAAAATTCCCAAACTCAGAATTAAATTTAGCTTTTAAAGTTCCTTTTTCGATATGAGCTGAAATCAAATCCACATCAAAAAGCTGTGGCAAAGCCTTTCGGATAAGTCCGATAAGCTCACTGTTTTCCGTCTTGACTGTTATTTCACTTCCAAGCTTTCGGTCGTATATAAAACCTCCAAGCTTTGCTTTTAATCTTATATAAATTTGCTGTTTAAGCTCATCAAACCCGCTTATAAGTATCGGCTTTCCGGCAGAATCTTTTTTCAAATCTCCA
The DNA here is from genome assembly GCF_047012705.1 of Pseudoruminococcus sp. Classification (NCBI taxonomy): domain Bacteria; kingdom Bacillati; phylum Bacillota; class Clostridia; order Eubacteriales; family Acutalibacteraceae; genus Pseudoruminococcus; species Pseudoruminococcus sp. The sequence goes on from NZ_JBKXNW010000001.1 coordinate 228,837, forward strand.
TTTTCAAGCAATAAATCCAAGTATTCCACCTCCGCTAAACAGACTTACCATTTATGGTAACATCTCCGCAAATTTCAATCTTACCATCAGTCATAAGCTTTATAGTAGCCGTACCGTTTTTATTTGAGAGAAAAAGCTCGCCGGGCAAAGGGCAATCATTCGGATTAACTCTATCCATAATAGTACCCACGCATACATCGCCACTCTCGGTTTTAAGAACAACCGCATTTTCATCAATCTTCGGCGAAAAGCTTATTCCACTCGGAGCAGCAATAGTCAGATGAGAAACACCGTCCCTGCCAACAGCCGTAATTTCCGAATTATTCGCCGAAGAAATCGCCGCATTTATGCAGTTACTTTTAGCTTGATTTCTCTTTGTAATGTTCTTAGCCATCCACATTCAATATCAAATCTCCATTCAATTACACGATAAATTCAAGATTGTAAGTTCATTGTCGCCGTCGGCCTCATATCTCAGCTTATTTACTCTAAGATTTCCGAGCTTGTAATCGGGCAGGACAATCCAATCCCCGATATTAACAAGCACCCTGCCAGAAACCGTAAGATTCAGCGTATCATAAAGTTTATTAGATTCCTCGATATTCTCATAACAAGATGCAATTCCAACGCCGCCATTATCAACAGCATTAAGATAACGCACCGAATCAACGCCAAGCCTTTCGGCATTTTCATTACTTATAATCATTTCATAACCGTTGCCACGCAAGGTTCTCACACGATATTCCGAAATAAGCTCACAACGCTTTTTAATCCGGCTCAACGAAATAATTTTATGTTCACCCTCATTAGTAAGCACTGTAGTTTCACCCTCGTTTTCGGAAATATCAATCACGCCGTCCTCATTAACTCTCGGATATGTGCCAAGAAATTTTCTGCAATATTTTTCAAGAACACTCCATTCGCTCTCGCCTTTGGCAATGCTCATACTTCCGCTTTTAGGCTTGTCATTTCCGATATACTCCTTAAATCCTAAGCGTGAGAAATTTCTCTCCATAAAAAGCTGCATATTAGGCAAGCAACAGCTTTGCGGCATAGCCTCATTATCAAGCAACAGAGCCGCAAGACTTCTTGCATTGATTTCAAGTATAATTCCGCTCTCTGAAATAGTCTCAATCTGCTCATCAACAATTCCACGAAATACGCACTTAGAGCCGTCAAAAACAGCAATTTCAGCATATTCTATTCCATTTATCCCCGAAAGAAAAAGCACATCAAGGCTATCAGCAGGAACATTCTTTTCACGAATGAGTGTAACGCTTTTCGGATTAAAAAAGATATATTCATTCTTCAAAGCGTCTTTCAAAATATATTTCATCAAAGCCTTATCACCTCTCCCGAATCAAAAGCCAAATCAGGACGCATAACATTCGGATTTTTTTCAAGAAGTTCCTCAACCGCAATATTGTTATTGTATGAAATATCCCAAAGAGTTTCGCCACCCTTTGTTATGTAGCTTTTAGGTGTCTGAACCTCAAAATGTTTCGCTGAAGTATCCTCACAAAAAGAAAAGCTGTATTTAATCAAACTATCCGAAGGTTCCTCCAAAAGTTCAAAACTTTGAAAAAACGCATAAAAAGGTTCAATTCCCGGAAGTAAAAGCAAACCCGAACCGCCGCTTAGAAATAACTTGCGAATTTCCGCAAACTGCTTTTCACAATCATAGCCGACAAGCTCACCTTCCCCGCTGATTTCACACGCTTTTCTGCCAAAGCTAACTGTATTTTCCGCCTGAAAAGGCACAGAATTTTTAGTAATTCTTGCCCTATGCTTAATCTTGATAACACTTGGATTTGTCGCAAAGCTATATCCCTTATATGACATCTTTTCCAGCTTATTCATCTTGACCTCCATCTAATTGCCTTGGATAGCGTCTTGCTTCTCTTTCAACATTATCCGAAACAGCCTGTGAAAGTACAACCGCTTCTCTTAGCCTGTTCATTTCACTTTCAAGCATTTCATTTATATCAGCTTTCATTACACCATCGCACTCTCCGTTCTTTTCTTAGCAAGAATTTCAACTTTCTCAATAACATTGTTTTTATCGAGCTTTTCGCTGTGAATATTAAAGTAACAACTATCAAAAGTAAGTGCCTTATTTCCGATAAATATTTCTATTGAAACGCCATCAGAATTAAATAAATTAACATCGAAATCTTCAAAAACAACGCTTTCAAGAATAAGCCTATACTGCTCTCTGCCCTTGATAATTGCAGTCGGTTCAGTCATAAAACACTCGTAAACCTCGTGCAGCTTTCTTTCGGTGATAATCTCACAGCTTTTTGCTGTACAAAGTAATTTCCCACCAAAATTGATTACAGCATTACTGCCCTTAAACGCTGAATAAACCGCCATTTAGATTTCCTCCTTAAAGACTTCGGCTAAAGCGTCTTTTCCGCCATAACAGCCGCAAATATCAATTTCAGCCTCCGCACAATAAGCATACGGCTTAGTTGTATATTCGCAAGCAAGAAATCTAATATCTCCTATTTCATCAGGAAAAAGATTTTTCAGCTTTTTGCATATCCTGCTAAGAACTTCAATAGCCTCTCCACTATCACCATTTTCGCAACTATATGCCTTGATATGTATTTTTCGCTTTATACCTCGGCAAAGCTTTTCAGAAAGTAGCCCACCCTCGTCATCACATTCTGAGAAACCAATCACCGCATAATTATCCCTTACAGGATTTTGTATTTCATTCTGCGAAAAAGCTCCCAAAATTTTGATATTCCAAAGCTCAGTATCTTCTTTCAGAGCATTCTCATACTTTTTGCAATCAACAAAAATACCTCTCACCCCCAATAAATCTATTTCACAAATTTTTTCAGATAGCATTGTGCATATAGCCCTATTTCGCCAATAGATATCATATGCTTACTTAAAATCACATAGCTTTCATTACGACAATCAACTTTATCTCCACGCTTTGCATCAACGACAAGTTCCGTTCCGCATAACATAACAAAACATTCCTCATCAATACAACCAACTTCCTGACGAATCTTATCCGAAAAATCACTTTTATCAATAAGCGGATAAATAACCGAAAAATCAACCTTATCATTGATTTTGGTTTCAGCACCTATTCGGCGAAAAATTCTTTCTATCCTGCTTTTTTTCATAGAATCCTCCCAAAGATAAATTCATCATCACGCAGAAAGTCCTTAACCTCAAGTAAAGCGTCTTTCCATACCGCGTCAGCATATTTCATACTATTTTCATTCGTAGAATTAACGCTGATTTCACCGACTTTAAATCCGCCACCTTCACCATTTGCAACATTTCGCTGTACATATCTTATAAAGGCAAGAGCAGCGGCAGCCCTGTTAAGGCTGTCACCGCATTCCTCCTCATTTATATCAGATTTAAGTCTTGCCCTTAAAGAACGCACCGCATTTTCGCAAAGGTTTTGATAATTTCCACTTTCAGATTCAGAAAGTTCTGCCAGCTTCAAAAATATTGCAATAACCTCATCAATATTCATACAGCACGCACCTCAAAGATAAAATTAAGAAAGCTTCATTGCCTTAGAAGCACTTGCACAAATCTTTCCAAAGCCTGTTGTAGTGCTTATTGCGGCTCTCTCAAGCTGTCTGTCGATAAGCTTGTCATAGTCGGTAATAACACCGCCGGATTCAACAAGCTCAAGTGAACAGTTCTTATCAAGACCGATAATAGTATCAGCCGCCATAGATGGAACATGAATAAGCTTTGCACCAAGTGGAGTAATCATACTGCCAGTACCGTGGAAAGTAAGTCCTGCGGAAGCATCTCTCATTTCAGGAAGTGCGAGGAGCTTTTGCATTAAAGCAGTAGGAGCAAGAATAGTATTAAGCTCGTGAGGAGCAAGTCCTGCCCAAAGGCTTACAAGGTCTGTATAGCCGATATCACCCGTTGCATTAATAACTGTCGCCGGATTCTTATTGCCGTCACCGTTAAGAATAACGCTCACAGCGTCCTTGAGCTGTTCTCTTGCAATCTGCATACCAATCTGACTAAGCATAACAGTAAACAAATCAAGGCGCTGGAATCTCAAAGCCTCATAAGATGCAGAAAGAATTCTGCCACGCTTGTTAAGAGAAATAAGACTGCCCTGTGTCTTAATAACAGTTTCAGGAATAGTTGCAGTTTCCTTAACAATATCAAAAGTAGTCTTGTCATCAGAAGGGTCAGAAGTAATAGAGCGATAATCCATACCGTCAATTCTTGTAGTTGCTGCTACTATGTCCGGAATCACATTAGAGCGTTCCATACCGACAGCAACCGCTCTTGAAACATATTCAGGGAATAAAGCCGCAGAATCGGAATTATCAAAAAACTTTTCAACTCTGTCAGATGACTTGCCGCTGACCTTAATATCAAAACGCTTCAACTGTCGCTGAAAAGCGTCCAAGCCCTCAAGAGCAGTTCCCTTATAATTTTCAGATGGGTCAAGTTCCTCAAGAATATCAGTAAGGCTCTTGCCCTTGTTAGCATACATACCCTTTTCAATTTTAATAGTTTCAAAATTTGCCATAAAAAATTTCCTCCTAAAATCAAAATAAATTTTTTGTTTTTATAAGCTTTTAAATCAAATCACTATGTGTAAGGTTTAGTGTATTCAACTTAAATTGCGTTTCTATCCTTAAATGCCTTTATAGGCATTATTCTTTTTGCTTGTAACTTCGTCATTAACCTTGCCAAGCTGTGGAACACCCTTGCCAAGTCTTGCCGATTTCTTTTCATATACCTGCTTAAATGCTTTAAGCTCAGTGAGTGTCATTTTTTCAGTAACGCTCTTAACAGCCTCCATAGGCAATTCCGGCTCAACAATCGCATAAAGCCTTGTCACATCTGCCTGAAGTTCGCTTCGATAAGCTTCGCCGTCACGAGCCTTTGCCTTGAGTATATCAAGTTCTTTTACAAGCTCCGCAACCTCGCTTTTACTTAGAACAACATCACCACTTGAACCAAGCTTTTTAAAAATGTCCTCCATTTCGTTCTCTCCTCTCATAAATTCATTAAATGCCTTTATAACACCGGCCGACCTCTGAGCAGGAACAGCCACAAACGACCATTCATAAGCGTCCTTAGGTTCGCTCAAAACCGCATAGCACAGCTTTCCGCCGTAGCTTTTACCCTTTATATGCGAACAACTCTTAAAGTCCGAACCGCATATTGAGCAAACGCTCTTGCCCATAGAACACCCAACGCTTACTTCCTTTTTGATACCGCTGTCAAGCTCAAGAATAATATCCTTATTCTTGTCGCTTATCGGCATATACGCTTTGGCAATAAGCCTTTTATATTGCTCGCCATAGCTTGTCATTTTTCCGTCAACAGTTTCAACCCTGCAATCATAAATCCTTGCGGTCTGATTTTCAGCAGTAGGATTATGGTCAAGAATACCGCTCTTGCCGATATACATTTCTGCTAATTTATTAAGAGATGTGCTGTCAAAGCATTCAAAATCCCTGTCAATCTCGTTGTCACAAAGCACAACAGAAAATGTATAAACTTCATCAGCCGAAAACCTTCTTTTTGTATATTGATTGATTAAATCAAGCTCCTTGCTGTCCACTCATTTCCACCTCGTTTCTCAATTTTATATTTTGAATTTCAACAGCCTCCGCATTAGCGTTGTTAAGTCTAGCCTGTGCAAGCTCAGTTTCGTCCTGAAGATTGATGTTATCCCATTCAATCGTAAAATCGCAGTCAAAACCAATCGTTCTAAGATAAATCGCACAGATTTTTCTGATAGTCGGTTCAATCAAACGCCTGTAATATTCAAGCTCACTTGTAAGAATATCCGCCTGCTGAGATGCCATTCTTTCCGTAGAACTCCATTGAAGTCCGAGTAAGAACGGCGGAATTGAAAGCTTTGAAACTATCTGCTCCAAAAGCTGCCTTACAGGAATTTCGCTGTCGAGAATCTGATTATCTGCACCAATAACCTTTATGCTGACATCTCCTACCGAAACGAAATCCGAGGCTCTGCTGTCACGCATAGTTTCGCTCCAAGCCTTAGCAATCTGTTCGGTTCTTTCCTTTGCAAAGGCTCTGTCATTGCTGTCAGTCGGTTTATACGAAACCGCAAATCTCACATTTCCGACTCTCTCCCAGTTTGTACCGACTGTATTAAAGATTGTCAGCAAAATTCCGCTTATAAACGGCAAACCTTTCAAAAGAGAAGTTCCATATACATTTCCTGGCTTTGGCGAAAGCGTACAGATAGAAATAAGCTCGTCCATATCAACAGGAACATTCCCCTCAATTTCCTTTCGATAAATCCTCACATCAAGCGGATTATTTCCTCTTTTCAACACAATGTCATCAAGGCTCGCATTGTATAAAGCACTTACCTCACAATTTTCGGAAAGCACAACCTCGCCGACAGCCGTACCATAGGTTAAAAGCTGTTCCAGAAAGCACGAAACAAAAACATCAATTCCCACACCTGTACCGTTGACATTAACGCTTCTCAAAAATTCTGCAAGTTTAATCTGAGCGTTTTCGTCATCACATACAGCCTTGAAACCACCAACAAGACGAACTGTCTTTTTTATTGCAGCGTCAATTATTGGAATAGCCTCTTTCAGCGAATCGTAAAGCTTAAATTCACAGCTTGTAAACGGAGAATAACCACTTAAATCGCTGAATGGGTGTACATTTCTTATTCCGCTTGCCGTCTGAACGGGTGAAAAATTTTCTTTTCGTTTAAAAAGTTTCATACCTCATCACCTACCTTTCTGCAGAAACGGCAAAGAAACCGCCTCCGCTCTTATTCAAGAGCGTTGTCACAAAATACCTCATATCGTCCATAGCGTGGTCATTTTCTTTTATCGGAGCATCACGACCGTTGCTATCCCAACGATAAAGTCCAAATTCTCGGATTATATCAGTACACGCTCTGCAAATTTTAATTTCGCCCTGTTTTAAAGCTGTCGAAACTCGTCTTATACCGTCAAGGACATTGTTTTCCGCAGGATATACTGCAAATTTGCCCTTTCTTCTGACAAGCTCTATAAAGCTTGCCGCTGATGGGTCAACCGTAATTCTTTCAACATTCCTATCACCAACTAATTTCAGTAAACCCTCATAATGCTCCTCGTCCGTTTTTTGATTACCCTCTCTGCGTGAATCGAAGTAATATTCGTCAATTCTGTACCATACAGTACCCTGTCTGCCCCAAAGTCCGAATGAAGCAGGATTCACTGTACCGTAATCGCACGAAACGACATATTCATCAAATTCACCCTTAGGTTCATCACAAAAGGCTGTAATATCGCTCATAAAAGGATAAACAAGACCTTCTGCGGCAACCCACTTTCCAAGGACAAAGCGTTCATAAAAAGTTCCCGAATAAAGGCTCTCATAACGTCTAATCATCTCTTTAGAAAGTGACGGATTATCCTGCATAGTAAAATGCAGATATAAAGCATTTTTTTCCTTGCGTTTCAGAATCCATTCTGTATAGAACCAGTGCTTAGGAAATTCAGGATTGCAGTTGAACCAAAATTTCGAGCCTTCAACAGAACATCTCGCAAGAGCCTGTTCAACAAAGGAACGAACCAACAATGCCGCCTCATCAAACATAACGCCCGAAAGCGTCATACCTTGAATCAATGAGGCCGAGCCTTCATCACGACCTCCGAAAAGGTAAAAACGATTTTTCTTATCGTGATAGCTGATGTCAACATAATTTGCCGAAACTTTCTCCTCGCAGATAAAGCCTTGATTTTTTAGCAACGACATCAGCGGAACTAAAACATTTCTGCGAACAGAGCGAATAGTTTTTCCGCAGATTGCAAAATCACCACTGTTAAATCTCGCAAAAGCCCACAACACAAATGAAAGACTCATACAAACCGTTTTTCCACTTCTGACCGCACCATCACAAATAATAGCGTCATAAGCGCTATCTCTGCTTTCCGGATACCACCATGTCAGAAGTTTAAGCTGTTTTTTAGAAAAGCTTTCAATCTTCGCCATAGTCATCAGCCTTTTCTAAAGCTTTTGCACCATTCTTGATTGCATCGAAAAGTGAGCTTTGCTTTTTACTGCTCTCCTTATCGAAATCACCCATTTTTTCAAGTGCCTTAAGCCTGTCAAAAAACTTAATTTCCATCGCACCGTCCTTAGGCTTTTTAATCTCTGCAATATTTGTGAGGTCGAGCTTTTCAATCTCATCATCAGACGGATTTTCGCAATAGAGAAGCTTTATTGCGTCAGTCACCTTCCCTAAAGCAAGCCTTTCATAACCAAGACACGCCCTTGCCTGACTACTTTTAATCATAGTTTCGCAGATAGCGTTAATTTTTTTGCGAATATCCGCTCTGCAAAGAAGATGCGGACCATCTCTCTTTGGATTTTCATACCCCGCAGAATCTGCGGCTCTGACTGCGTCACCCCACAAGGCAAAATATTCGCAAAATGTCTTTTCCTTTTCAGGCATTCTGTTTCTTATACCCGTTTTTACATCATTCCTTTCATTGAATGTAGAGATATTTTTTATCTATCAGCACTCCGTCAAATTTACTGTCTTAAAAAAGTACCTCTCACTATACCCGACGAAATGAAAAAAATTTGACCTCAAAAGGTCAAATTTCATAATTTGTTTACTATTTATTAACAAAATATTTAATATTAAATAATCATAGTTGATTTGTAGTAATGTAATTTTAATGCTTTCGAATACCTGTTAAAAACAATTTTTTATTCGCCTTTTTTATTACTCTTGCATTTTCTCAACTACTGTGCTATACTTTATCCACAATATAATTCTTCGGGGCGAGGCGAAATTCCTCACCGGCAGTTATAGTCTGCGAAAAGTGCTTGCACTTCCGATTCGGTGAAATTCCGAAACCGACGGTATAGTCCGGATACGAGAAGATTTATCTTTGACAGCACATAGGCTGTCTTAATATCATTGCATAAAAATTGCCCCGTATGATTTTATTTCATACGGGGCTTTTCTGTTTGGTGGGATTATTATGAATGATGAATTTTATATGCAGCGAGCCATAGAGCTTGCTAAAAGAGGTGAAGGCTTTGTTTCGCCAAATCCTCTTGTCGGAGCAGTTATTGTCAAGGACGGCAAAATCATCGGTGAAGGCTGGCACGAGAGATGTGGCGAACTTCACGCCGAAAGAAACGCCCTTAAAAACTGTAAAGAATCAACTCAAGGCTCTACAATTTATGTCACGCTTGAACCTTGCTGTCACTACGGAAGAACGCCTCCTTGCACAGAAGCAATTATCGAGGCAAAAATCAGTCGAGTTGTTATCGGTTCTCGTGACCCCAATCCGCTTGTTTCTGGCAAGGGTGCGGAAATTTTGCGTAAAGCTGGAATTGAAGTTATTGAAGACTTTATGCGTGATGAATGTGATAAACTCAATCCGATTTTCTTTAGATATATAACAACAAAATTGCCCTATGTTTCGCTTAAATACGCAATGACCGCCGATGGCAAAATCGCAACATATTCCGGAAAATCAAAATGGATTACAAATGAATTTTCGAGAAATGATGTTCACCGCCTGCGTAAAAAACATAGAGCCATTATGGTTGGTATAGGTACAGTTCTTGCAGATAATCCTATGCTTAATTGCCGAATTGAAAACGGCAGAAACCCGATAAGAATAGTTTGCGACAGCAAGCTAAGAATACCTCTTGATTGCAATATCTGCAAAACCGCAAATGAAATAAGCACACTTGTAGTTTCTGCGATAGAAAATTCCGAAAAGCAATCCGAACTTGAAAAAATGGGCGTAAAAACTCTCGTACTTCCCGATGAAAATGGAAAAGTCGATTTGAAAAAGCTTATGCAATATCTTGGCGAAAAATCCATTGATAGCGTGCTTATCGAGGGCGGCGGAACACTTGCATATAGTGCCTTACAAGCAAAAATAGTCAACCACATTTATTCCTATATTGCACCGAAAATTTTCGGTGGAGAAAATGCAAAAACACCGGTAGAGAGCGTCGGAGTAGAAACACCCGATGATTGCTTCAAGCTAAAAAGAACCGCTGTTCGTGAAATGGGCAGTGATATTCTTATCGAATATGATGTTCTGGAGGTGCAGTAATGTTTACAGGAATTATCGAAGAAATTGGCACTATAAGAGAGGTTCGTTCGGGCAAGCTTAAAATTTCCGCATCAACTGTTCTTGAAGGAACAAAGGTCGGCGACAGCATAGCTGTAAACGGTGTCTGCCTTACTGCGACAAGCATTGACGGCAATTCATTCACCGCCGATGTTATGCCCGAAACACTCAGGCGTTCCAATCTCGGCGAACTTCACTCAGGCTCTAAGGTCAATCTCGAAAGAGCCGCCGCAGTAGGTTCAAGACTTGGTGGACACATTGTTTCAGGACACATTGATGGCACAGGCAAAATCATTTCCATAAAGCGTGAACAAAATGCTGTATGGGTAACAATTTCTGCAAAAAGCGAAATTCTTGAACTTATTGTCGAAAAAGGTTCTATTGCCATTGACGGCATAAGTCTGACTGTTGCAGAAGTTACAAACGAAAATTTTTCCGTTTCATTGATTCCGCATACAAGTGAGGTTACAACCTTGCTTTCAAAAAGAGTTGGCGAAGTTGTAAACTTAGAAAATGATGTCATAGGAAAATATGTCAAAAAGCTTATGGGCAAGAGTGAGAAAAAGGGCATAACACTTGAATTTCTCGCCGAAAACGGTTTTTAGTGGGTGCCGACCCACAAGTCAATAAATAAATCCATTCTTAACCAAGGAGGTTAATATATGTATAAATTCAATACTATCGAAGAAGCTCTTGAAGACCTTCGAGCAGGCAAAATTATTCTTGTCACAGATGACCCCGATAGAGAAAACGAGGGTGATTTAATCTGTGCGGCAGAATTTGCCACACAAGCAAATGTTAATACTATGGCTACATATGCCAAAGGCTTAATTTGTATGCCTATGAGCAAAGAATACGGCAAAAAGCTCAATCTTCCACAGATGGTCAGTGAAAACACCGATAACCATTGTACCGCTTTCACCGTTTCTATCGACCACATAGACACAACAACTGGTATTTCTGCCGTAGAGCGTTCATATACAGCTATGAAGTGCGTTGAAGACGGTTCAAAGCCTGAAGATTTCCGCCGTCCTGGACATATGTTTCCGCTTATAGCAAGAGATGGCGGTGTACTCGTCAGAAACGGACACACCGAAGCCACCGTTGACCTTATGCGCCTTGCCGGTTTAAAGCAAGTAGGTCTTTGCTGTGAGGTTATGGAAGATGACGGCACAATGATGAGAACAACTAATCTCAAAAAGCTTGCCGAAAAGCTCAATATAAAATTCATCACTATCCACGACCTGCAAGATTACTGCCGCCGTCACGAAAAGCATGTCATTCGTGAGGCTGTCGCAAAGTTACCGACAGAATACGGCGAATTTAAAATTTATGGCTATGTAAACGATATTACAGGCGAGCACCATGTCGCACTTGTCAAGGGCGAAATCGGCGATGGAAAAAACCTTCTTTGCCGAGTACATTCCGAGTGTTTAACAGGCGATGTTTTCGGTTCACGCAGATGTGATTGCGGAAAACAGCTCGCAAAAGCTATGGAAGTAATCAACAACGAAGGCAGAGGCGTTATACTCTATATGCGACAAGAAGGTCGTGGCATAGGCTTGATTAACAAACTCAAAGCGTATGAACTTCAAGAAAATGGCTTTGATACTGTTGAAGCAAATATCAAGCTTGGCTTTGCACCAGACCTCAGAGAATATTGGATAGGCGCCCAGATTCTTGCTGATTTAGGTGCTAAGGAGCTTAGACTTCTCACCAATAACCCGGAAAAGGTTTACGGTCTTGACGGCTTTGGCGTAGAGATAGTCGAAAGAGTTCCGATAGAAATTGCTCCACAAAAGGACGATATTTTCTATCTCAGAACTAAAAAAGAAAAAATGGGACATATTTTCAAGGAAAATTTAGAGGAGGAATAAATAATGAAAATTATTGAAGGAAATGTAGTAGCAGAGGGCATTAAGATTGGTATAGTAGCGTCAAGATTTAACGAGTTCATCGTTTCTAAGCTTCTCGGCGGAGCAAGGGACGCTCTTATTCGACATGGTGTCAACGATGATGATATTACAGCAGCATGGGTTCCAGGTGCGTTTGAGATTCCGCTTGCCGCACAAAAAATGTCTGATTCAGGCAAATATGATGCAGTTATTTGCGTAGGTGCAGTTATAAGAGGTTCAACATCTCACTATGATTATGTTTGCAATGAAGTTTCTAAGGGTATTGCTACTGTCGGACTTAACAGCAAAATTCCTGTTCTTTTCGGTATTCTCACAACAGATACAATCGAACAGGCTATTGAAAGAGCTGGCACAAAAGCCGGCAATAAGGGCTACGATGCCGCAACTTCCGCAATCGAAATGGTCAACCTTATGAAACAATTATAAGTCTAAAAAAGCTAAAACAGGTACTTGCCTTAAAGCAAGTACCTGTTTTTAATTATCTCTTTTATGAAAATGCTTATAAACCGCCTCAGCAGCAGGCCTTGTCATCGTTGGAACATTCATCAGTTCATCTACATCAGCATCACTGATACGCTGAATAGTCTTAAAAAATTTCAAAAGAGCCTTAGCACGAGTTTCTCCAATACCATCTATTGAGGTAAGCGAGGAAGTAAATGATTTCTTTTTGCTTGTAGTTCTCATATAGCCAATCGCAAAGCGATGCACCTCATCTTGAATAGTCGAAACAAGTGTAAACGCACTTCTTTTTGAGCTTATCGATATTTCTCCGCCGTCACCTGTAATGGCTCTTGTACGGTGTTTATCGTCCTTAACCATACCAAAAAGCGGAATATTACCATATCCAAGCCTTTCAAGAACCGGACGAACCGCACTGACCTGACCTTTACCGCCATCAAGCAATATCAAGTCCGGAAGCGTGCCAAAACCCTCCTCGCCCTTATGAAGTTCATATTCCTTAAATCTTCGCTCAAGAACCTCCGCCATAGATGCGTAATCGTCCTGACCAACAAAGCTTTTTATCTGAAAGCGTCTGTAAGAACTTTTATATGGTCTGCCATTTCTGAAAACAATCATTCCGGCAACATTAAAACTGCCCGAAAGATTAGATATATCATAAGATTCAATAAATTCAGGAACTTTTTTCAAGCCCAAAAGTTCAGCAAGTTCTCCGAGTGCTGAAGTATCGCTACCCTTGTGACCTCGACTTTGAGCAAGCCTTTCAGCAGCATTTTTCTTTGCAAGCTCAATAAGACGCATCTGTTCTCCCTTTTGCGGGATATGAATATGCACTTTGCGACCTGCCAAATCACTTAGCCACATTTCTACAAGCTCAACAGATTCAACCTCACCATCAATCATTATCATAGGCGGTATCTTATCACGCATAGAATAATATCTGTTTATAAATTCTGAGCGAGCAGTTTCCGGAGAACCAATATCGCTAAGCAGAAAATCTTCTTTATCAAAGAGCCTGTTTTCGTCAAACCTCAGAACAGAAAAACAAGCGTCATTACCTTCTTGCATAAGCGCAATTATATCCTGTTCAGCGAGCCTTGTAGCCATAACAGTCTGTTTGTCTGCCATACGCTTAATAGCTGCAATTCTATCCCTAAGCTTTGCGGCAAGTTCAAATTCAAGATTTTCAGAAGCAATTTCCATACGCTTTTCAAGTTCAGAAATAGAGCCGGCATTTCCATTTTTCAAAAAGTCTATTGCACTATCAACCCGCTCACGATAATCGCTGAGAGAAATATTTCCCCTGCAAGGTGCGCAACACTGCTTAATATAATAATTCAAACAAGGTCTGCTCTTGCGAAAATCTCTCGGAAAACATTTATTACAGCTTGGAAGCTTAAAAATCTTTCTTGCCTCATCAACAGCATTTTTAACAAACCACGAACTTGTATAAGGCCCTATATAAGTCGCACCATCATCATTTTTCTGCATAACATGGGAGATTTTGCACCAATCCTCATTGCTTATTCTGATATAACTATATCCCTTATCGTCCTTTAAAAGAATATTATATTTCGGTTGATGTTGTTTTATAAGACTACATTCAAGCACAAGAGCCTCAAATTCGCTCGAAGTCAAAATATAGTCAAAATCGTCAACATTAGAAACCATTCTACGAACCTTTTCCTGATGATTCCTGTCCGAGCCGAAATATTGACTAACACGATTTTTAAGAGCCTTAGCCTTACCGATATATATTATTTCTCCAGATTTATTTTTCATTATATATACGCCTGGTGAAAGCGGCAGATTCATAGCCTTTTCACGAAGCTGTCTTAATTTTGGATTCATACTATCTCACCAACTTTCAAGCGGAGTGCCTCCGCTGTCAAGACATAAATTCTAAATTTGCTCATATTTAAGCTACCATAACTAAACAGACTTTGCCCTTCCTTTAAAGAAATTAAAAATTTCCCTATCAGCAAATATTTCTCTCCATTAATAGCTTTCATCAAATTCACTTATTTAAATCATACCACAAACCGCACTAAAATAAAATAGTCCAAATTACACCTCGAAACAAAAAAGCACCGCCTAAAAGCGATGCTTTAAAAATCAATAATTTATTTAAAATTATTCAGAGAAACCTGACTGTACGAGCTTAACAAGACTTTCAACAGCGGCTTCTTCGTCAGAACCATCAGCCATAACTCTGATAGTTGTGCCACCAACGATACCAAGTGAAAGAACACCAAGAAGGCTCTTAGCATTTACGCGTCTTTCTTCTTTTTCTACCCAAATAGATGATTTAAATTCATTAGCTCTTTGAATAAAAAAAGTAGCAGGTCTTGCATGAAGTCCAACTTGGTTTTGCACCATAACATCTTTAACGTACATTATAATCTCTCCTTTTAAGGTTTTCAGTATATCCCCTCATCGTAATTATATTTCTCTTATAATTACAATTATCCATATCCGTATTATAGCACAATTTGGAATATCGTCAACCATTTTTGAGAAATTTGTACTAATATACGATAACATTCAAAAATAAACTGTGCTTTATTGTGCAAAGTGCCATAATTTGTTGAAAAATTTGCTGTATTTTGACATTAAAAATTAACATTTTATTGAATTTTTGAAAGTAAATACAAATTTCTGATAATAATATGCCCTTATTGTTGTCCAAAAATTCCATTACACATAAGCAAATGTAGATTTTCATATATTTTCCACATCTATCAATTAACACGCGTGTTAAAATTCATTTATTTTGCCAATAGTAATTTAATAAAAAAACTAATCAAAAACTATTAAAATGCAATTATATTCATTTTTAAAGAATTCGCCGTAAATTTAATTCTTATTAAGAATTATAATTTATTCTATTTTAGTATTTTACTTTGCTAAAAAAGCAAGCTTATATTTGATTTTTGACACAAAAGTGTAACTCATCAATTTGATAGCTTTTCATTATCTTTCATGACTTCATTTTTGCTTTTGAGATATTCCTCAAGAAATTTTTTCTCTTTATCCGTCAAATCTGCTTTTTCAATCATATCAGGACGCTTATCCGCTGTACGAATTATCATTTGTTCTCTACGCCATTTTTCAACATTAGCGTGATGACCACTCAAAAGTACATCCGGAACAGCTCTATCTCTCCAAACAGCAGGCTTTGTATATTGTGGATACTCCAAAAGCCCATTATAATGGCTTTCCTCCTCAAAACATTCATCATCAGAAAGTACACCGGGAGCTAATCTCGAAAGCGAATCTGCCAAAACCAGCGCAGGAAGCTCACCTCCAGTCAGAACATAGTCGCCAATAGAAATCTGTTCATCAACATATTCATCAAGAACTCTCTCATCGACGCCCTCATAATGTCCGCAGAGTATACATATATTCTCATACTGTGAAAGCTCAACGAGCTTTTTCTGTGTCAGCGTTTCGCCCTGAGGTGACATATAAATCAAATGAGGACGACTATTGGTCTTTTTGCAAATGTCTTCAAAGCAAAGTGCTATCGGTTCTGCCATAAGCAGCATACCCATACCGCCACCATAAGTTGTATCATCTACACGCTTATGCTTATCAAAGGCATAATCTCTTAGTTGATGACATTCAACATCAATCGCACCTTTTTTCCTTGCTCTGCCAATAATACTTTCCCCCATAACAGTTTCGCACATTTCGGGGAAAAGTGTTATAATATCAATCCTCATCGTCAAAAATTCCCTTCATCGGACGAATTATAAGTATGCCGTCCTCAATATTTCTTTCAACAATAACATCAGGAATAGCCGGAATCAGATAATCCTTTCCGTCCTTAGTCACCTGATATACATCGTTAGCACCTGTTTTCATAACATCGGTAACCTCGCCATATTCCTCGCCCGTATCGCAATCAAAAGTTTTCATACCAATTATATCCTGAACAAAATAAACGCCCTTAGGAAGCTTAACATCATCACGATTTATATAAAGCACTCTGCCACGCAATTCATCAGCCTCATTAACGTCGTTAACACCCTCAAGATGAACAATCGTAATATTCTTATGCGGTCTTGACGAAATCACCTTCAATTCTGTACCATCTTTATAATAAAGTCTCTTAAATTTCGCCAAAAATTCAGCACTATCACACCAAGGGTCAACTCTTACTTCACCTTTAAGTCCGTGTGTACCGACAATTCTTCCCGCTTCTAAAAACTGATTTTTCATAATCTCTCACACTCCTCAATATCATAAACCTAACACCATAATTCTTTATTTTAATAAAAATTAAAAGTTTCGCTCAAGGCGGAGTGCCTCCGCTATCAAGACGCGTTCCACTCTTCTTCTAAATTAGCACTTATCATTCGCGTTTAAGTTTTTCGATTAAAAATTCCTCTCAAGCCTTTTCAAAATCTTTATGAACTAACAGCCATCGTCGAGCTCATATTGATTATAAACTCAAGAAACCATAGTACGATTATATCTGTAATCCGCATAAAAATCAATATGAAAAAACTAATTATAACTACTCACATTGTATCGCCAACTTCACCGATTGAATTCAGAAGTTTCTCGTATCCTCGTTGGCTTGAAGCACCATAAATCATCTGAAAACAATCGTCATCATTTCCGTCCAAAATAGCAAGCAAATTGTCGCTATCATTATAATATAACTTAATATTTATATCAATCCAGTTTTTTAGCTCAAAGGGATATTTTTTAAGCCGAGACTCAATCAAAGAAAATTCAGCTCTCGTTAATTCATAAAATCCTTCCGTACAAAATTCAAATGCAAATACCGCTTCATATGCAAGAGCCGCAGATAAAAACTCACTTACTGTATCCGCACACAAAACCCAATTTTTATCATCATTTGTTACATATACCGGAGGATTATCCAAAGTCAAGTCCTCACGCTTAATTCCGGCACGACAAACACCTTGATTTTCATTTAATAGAATCATATAGTCTGATTCTTGTGTCCATTTCCACTTTTTGAAGTGTTCCGGTAAAAACCAATTATCTTGTACATAGTTAAAAGCTTCAGTTCTTCCGGCTGTTCTATAATATTCTTCCAAAACTTTCGGGATATCTCCAAACAAACTCTTTATATAATCAATATCTTCATCAGTATAACCACAAAATTCTTCAACCGAATAAATTCGTTTCAACCTGTCAAAAAAGATTTTTCAAGATTCATACTTTCTATACTCCTTTTAATTTTTCGTAATGCAATATATAAACAAGGACTGTCATAGCCAAATTGCTATAACAGTCCCATCTTATATATTCAGATTATATGCGTATAAATTTTGCTCTAAAACTTATTTACCGGCAAGCTTTTCGAGATGCTCATACTTCTCAGCGGCAACCTTTTCAGCCTTTTCAAAGAGCTCTTCGGCACGCTCTGGGAATGAACGAGTAAGAGAGTTATAACGAACCTCACCCATGATAAAGTCACGATAGCTTTCAGTTGGAGCCTTACCATCGAGCATAAATGGATTCTTGCCCTCATCTGCAAGTCTTGGGTCAAAGCGGAAGATATTCCAGTAGCCAGCCGCAACGGCCTTCTTTTCCTCGATTTGAGAAATGCCCATACCGCCCTTAATACCGTGGTTGATACAAGGAGCATAAGCAATAATGATTGAAGGTCCGTTATAGCTTTCAGCCTCTGCGAATGCCTTTACGCACTGATTATAGTCAGCACCCATAGCTACCTGTGCAACATATACATAGCCATAGCTCATTGCGATAGCTGCGAGGTCCTTTTTCTTTGTTGACTTACCTGTTGCGGCAAACTGTGCAACAGAACCAACAGGTGTAGCCTTAGAAGCCTGACCACCGGTATTTGAATAAACCTCTGTATCGAATACGAGGATATTTACGTTCTTACCACTTGCGATAACATGGTCAAGACCACCGAAACCGATGTCGTATGCCCAACCGTCGCCACCGAATATCCACATAGACTTCTTAGCGAGGGAATCCTTATCAATAAGTGTCTTCTTAGCAAGTTCAGCAGCCTCACCGTTGCCGCCGGCAACTACTTCAAGCTTTTCGATAAGAGCGTCGGTAGCCTCTCTGCTTGCCTTTGAATCTGTAAGAGTATCAACATACTTAGCAACAGCTGCCTTAACTTCCTCATCAGCAGAAAGTTCAGCAATCTTTTCAACATTCTCTTTGAGTCTGTCGTGAATAGCATTCTGTGCAAGTGTCATACCAAAACCGAACTCAGCGTTATCCTCAAAGAGTGAGTTATGCCAAGCAGGACCAAAGCCCTTGTGGTTTACTGTGTATGGAGTTGCAGGTGCAGAACCACCCCAGATTGAAGAACAGCCTGTTGCGTTAGCGATGAACATTCTGTCACCAAAGAGCTGTGTAGCAAGCTTTGCATAAGGTGTTTCACCACAACCTGCACAAGCACCGGAGAACTCAAGGAGTGGCTGCTTGAACTGGCTGCCCTTAACAGTAGTTTCCTTAAACTTAGCAGCAACCTCTGGCTTTGGCTCAATAGTTCTGCCGTAATCGAATACTTCCTGTTGTGGACGCTGTGAGTCGATAGACTGCATTGTGAGAGCCTTATTACCCTTCATACCTGGGCAAACCTGTGCGCAAGAGCCACAGCCTGTGCAGTCGAGGGTAGAAATTGTCATAGAGAAGTTAAAACCGGCAAGACCTGTTGCAGGCTTAGACTTTGTATTTGCAGGAGCAGCTGCAAGCTCTTCGTTGCTCATAATTACAGGACGAATTACAGCGTGTGGGCAAACGAGTGAGCAGAAGTTACACTGAATACAATTTGCAGGATTCCATTCAGGAACATCAACAGCAATGCCTCTCTTCTCATAAGCAGCTGAACCCTGTGGAGCTGTACCGTCAACATGGCTTGAGAATACAGAAACAGGAAGCTTGTTGCCCTGATATGCGTTTACTGGCTTGAGGATAGAGTTTACATATTCAACAACATCAGCTCTGTCGCCTGTTGCAGGAGTATCAACTCTGTTATCTTCAGCAGTTTTCCAAGATTCAGGAACATTAACCTTGTGGAAGCTTTCCATACCCTTGTCAATAGCAGCGTGGTTCATAGCAACAATCTTTTCGCCCTTCTTGCTATATGACTTTGTAGCAGCGTCCTTCATATACTGCTTTGCATCTTCCTCAGGAATGATACCGGCAATTTTAAAGAATGCAGCCTGAAGAACTGTATTAATTCTTCCGCCAAGACCAATTTCCTTACCAATATCGATACCATCAATAGTATAGAAGTTAATATTCTTTTCAGCAATAATTCTCTTCATTTTGCCGGGGAGTCTTTCTTCAAGCTCTTCATCACTCCATGGGCAGTTGAGGAGGAAGCTTCCGCCCTCTTTAAGGTCCTCAACCATTTCATACTTGTCAACATAAGACGGGTTATGGCAAGCTACGAAGTCTGCCTTACTGATATAGTAAGTTGACTTAATTGGCTGATGTCCGAAACGAAGGTGAGAAACTGTAAGACCGCCAGACTTCTTAGAGTCGTATGCGAAGTAGCCCTGTGCATACATATCTGTGT
Organism: Pseudoruminococcus sp.; assembly: GCF_047012705.1. NCBI lineage: Bacteria > Bacillati > Bacillota > Clostridia > Eubacteriales > Acutalibacteraceae > Pseudoruminococcus > Pseudoruminococcus sp. The sequence goes on from NZ_JBKXNW010000001.1 coordinate 248,864, forward strand.
GGTCACCGATAATCTTAATGGAGTTCTTGTTAGCACCAACTGTACCGTCAGCACCAAGACCCCAGAACTTACAAGAGCTTGTACCGGCAGGAGTTGTGTCAGGATTTTCCTTAACATCAAGAGAGAGATGTGTAACATCATCAACAATGCCGATTGTAAAGCGTCTCTTTGGCTCGTCTGTTTCCATATTTCTATAAACAGCAACAATATCGCCAGGAGTTGTATCCTTAGAACCTAAGCCGTAACGACCTGTATAAACAGGAACCATACCGAACTTAGAACCCTGAAGTGCTGCAAGAACATCAAGATAAAGCGGTTCACCGATAGAACCTGGCTCTTTTGTTCTGTCAAGAACAGAAATAGACTTAACAGTATCAGGAATAACATCAAGAAGATACTTAGCAACGAAAGGCCTGTAAAGTCTTACCTTGATAAGACCAACCTTATCACCCGCTGCGTTAAGATAATCAACAACTTCTTCTGTTGCGTCACAGACAGAACCCATAGCAATGATAACTCTCTCTGCATCAGGAGCACCATAATAGTTGAATGGCTTATAGTCTGTACCGATTTTTGCGTTGACCTGATTCATATAGTCAACAACAACCTCAGAAATCTTATCATAATATACATTACAAGCTTCACGAGCCTGGAAGAAAATATCGTCGTTCTGAGCTGTACCACGAATTACAGGGTGTTCAGGGTTCAATGCACGGCGGCGGAAAGCCTCAACAGCGTCCCAATCGAGCATATCGCCAAGGTCCTCATAATCCCAGACTTCAATTTTCTGAATTTCATGAGATGTTCGGAAACCGTCAAAGAAGTTAAGGAAAGGAACTCTGCCCTTAATTGCTGAAAGATGGGAAACAGCAGAAAGGTCCATAACTTCCTGTGGGTTATTTGAACATAGCATAGCATAGCCTGTCTGACGGCAAGCATAAATATCTGAATGGTCGCCGAAGATTGAGAGAGCATGGCTTGTAAGAGCACGAGCAGAAACATGAATAACGCTCGGCATAAGCTCTCCGGCCATTTTATACATATTAGGAATCATCAGCAAGAGACCCTGAGAAGCAGTAAAGGTGGTTGTCAAAGCACCTGCTGCGAGTGAGCCGTGAACAGCGCCGGCTGCGCCACCCTCAGACTGCATTTCTGTAACCTGAACTTCTCTTCCGAAAAGGTTCTTACGACCTGCAGCGGAAAACTTGTCTGTCTCATCAGCCATAACTGATGATGGAGTAATCGGATAAATTGCGGCAACATCTGTGAAAGCGTACGCTACATGAGCGGCAGCATTATTACCGTCCATTGTTTTCATTTTTCTTGCCATTGGAATTTCCTCCTTTGAGTTTATAAAGAAATAATCAACGCTGTACTAAAATCTTACAAGCGTTGGCAGCGGAACTAAATTATTCTATTTTTCCGAAACCAGTCGCACATAGCTATGCCACTGACATACTGCGTTTAGTTAATTCTATCACTTTTTCGTAATTATGTAAAGCATTATCTGTATAATTTTTATGGAAAGTTATAAGCTGTTGAAAACGCCCTATCAAAGGATTTTTTGCACTAATCAAAACTAAAAGTTTCGCGTGAGTCTTTTCTACACCAGCTTTGTTAGTGAAAGTCGTTCACGGTTTCCAAAAGCAGAGCCTTTGGTCGTTCTCCGCATAGAGCGAAATACTTTATGCTTCTCTAAGCGCAGGAGGGTAGAAAACATTCCTTTGGAATGTTTTTCTTAGGGAACCCTCGCAGAGAGTTTCCTGGTGGTGTGTCGCCACTGTCAAGACGCAGAATCGCTCAATAAATCTCGCTCGTAGTGAACATAAGAAATTTATCCATATAAATGACTAAACTACCGATTAGCTAAAGCACTAATCTGAAACAATTAAAAATTCCTCTCAAACCCTTTCAAATTATTATGAACTAACCTCTGTCATCTAACTCATCTTAGTTATAAATTCTCATCAACAACAAGTTTCAATTCAGAATAAATTCTTCTTATAACCTCATTAATATTTTCTGTATACATAACCTTAAAAAGTTCATCAAGATTTTCTTCAAAATTGTTTGGCAAAATTTTGCATTGCTTTTTTGCCAATTCTACAAGTCGCTTTTCGCCTGGGTGTGTTTTTTCGTTTAAAGCAAAAATTATATCAAAATAGCTTTCCAGGAATGCTGCTACTCTGTGATTTACGCTAACAAAATCCTTTCTTGCCACAGTTTTAGCTATTTGTTTATCATACGAAGGCAGACAACCGCTCAAAAGATTCATATTTCTTTCAATAATATTCTTTTTGAGTTCCTGCGGATATGGAACAGTAAAGCGTTCTTTCATAGCCTGTAATCTTCCGTTTCGGTCAAAAAGCACTTTACAAGTAACCACATTATGCCAGAAACAAGTTGTATAACCGTTCAAAGCCATATGATTTTCAACAATCTCTCCGATAAAACTGCTCATTCTGTCGATAGAGCGATAAATTATATCAATCTCTATGCCATCCTTCATAACGCAGTTATCCTCAAGCTCCCAATAGTGATTTGAGATTTCCATAATATCGCAATATTCGCTCAAAATTTTCCTCTTAGTGCTTGCAGGAATTTCATCAGTTGTATATACATAAATATCGTAATCAGATTTCTTATCGTTTTCGCCTGTCGCTCTTGAACCACCAAGAGCAACCGCCTCTACCTCATTTAAACTACTAAATTTTTCAACAATCTTTTCAAAATACAATTTTCTTCACCTCATCACCCAAATTGTTTTTCAAGCCAATTTTTAGCCTTATCGCTATATTCAGACACTGTTCCAGAATTTTCACCTGCCCATTTTTCAAGCTTTTTGCCATATTCTGAGATAGTATCCTTATTTTGTTCTACCCATTCTTCAGCCTTGCTTTCATACTCAGCAAGCTTATCTTTGTTATCATCAAGCCACTGTGCCATATCATCTCCATATTCTCTAAGCTGTTTTTTGTGTTCAATAATCCATTCCTTAGCCTTATCTGATGCAGAATCAAGCGTATCCGCAAGAATCTTATTAGATTTTAATGTAACACTCCCCTCCTCCGGAATAAATTCTTCAAGCGAAACCTTCAAATCTACACCTTCAACGGTAGTTTCAAGAGAAACAGGAAGCTGGAGCATATTTTTTTTGCATTTAATCTTATCTGCAAATGTTTTTTTAAGAATATCTCCAAGCATAGAATCTGGAATAGGAAGCATACCAAGCTTGGTATTTGACAAAGTAACCTCAAGTATTTTCTGAGATTTATCAAGATTAAATTCCGCCTCGCAATATACGCCGAAATCACCACTATAATTAAGCTGAGGTATATTCAAATTAACTCTGCCATAAATATCAGCCTTATTTTCATCGTGAAAATAAACCGCAAGGTCTTTTATCTTAGACTCACTCTTAGAGTCTACGCTCTTTCTTATGTATGAATTAACCTCTTGGTCATTGGCTGTATAATCTTTGCCAAAAATTGCGGCTTCGGCTATATCTGCAACAAGGTCAGCATTTATTTCAACAGTATCCGTTGTAGAATATTTATCCTTATATGGGTCTTGCATAGCAAGAATAACGCATACCGTACAAAATATAAGTCCCATAACTATAAGGCTAATGAGTGTTATAATAATTGATTTCAATAATATGTGCTTATTTTTTGTTGTTTTCAATACTCATCATCTCCATAGGTTATAATTCACTTTTCAATCAAAACTGATGAACCTTTAGATTTATCACCGTTAAGCCATTGCCATTCTTCAAAAAGCTCTATTTTTCCATTGCCTAAAATTTTAGGAATGCTGTGACAGCATCCAATTCTCACCTCATTATTTATATTTATATGCTGATAATAAAAATCCAGTTGATTATTTTCATCAACAGTCCCAATTAAATTTCCTCTAAAAATTTCACCTCCAGCATAATCTGCCCAAATAATATTTCCCTCTTGATGATATGTAAACCGTGTTTTGTCATCAACCTCGCCATTCTCGGTGTTTGTCTTTGGAACAAAACATCTTCCGTTATATGAAATACCTACTTCATATTCAGGCAGCGATTTTTCCATGATTTCATATACCAATACAACACCGTTTTCAACATAATATTTCTCATGACTTTGAGTAACATATCCTCTTCTCTCATAGAACTGGCTTGCAGGAAGTGAAGCATCTAACTTAACTACATTATAATTTAATGCTATTTGATTTTCAAGATTTTGTATAATAGTACTGCCAAATCCATTACCCTGAAATTCAGGATTTACATAAACTCTTGTAATATGGTTTTCATTATAACTTCCAGTTCCTAATATTTCACCATTTTCAATCAGAATTCCAAGACAGCCCTTTTCAATATCAGCACTAATCTTATCTTCATTATGAAGTTCACAAAAGAAATCAACAATCTCTTTTGGATAATACCTTGGATAAACAGTCTTTATTGTATTCTGAACTAAATCAAAAATTTCTTTAGACTGCGATTTATTGGCTGTTATATAATCCATATCTTACTCAATTCCAATCTACTGTATTTATATTACTTACTACTATTTCAACTCTGCAATAGTAACACCGGCATCTCCCTCACCATATGTTCCAAGACGATATGAACGGATTGAGGGGTGCTTTTTAAGGTGTGCCTGAATTTCCTTGCGAAGAACTCCCGTACCCTTTCCGTGAATAATAGTCAAAGTGTTTAAGTTCATAAGTATAGCAGAATCTATCGCATTATCAACGGACATAATCGCTTCCATAGCGGTCTGACCTCGCACATCAACCTCTGTTGAGGCTGTACGACTGACATCAGTTTTAACAGTTCTTGTCGATTTACGGATAGGCTTTTTAACCGTATCTTCCTTGAGAAGTCTAAGATTAGAAAACTCCACACGCATTTTGACAATTCCCGCCTGAACTAACGCATTCTGAGCAGTTTCGTCAATATCAAGAATAATTCCTTTTTTATCTATGTCGAAGATAAGGACATTATCGCCTTTTTTCAGCTTTCTCGGCAGAACATATTCGTCATTCTTTCTGCGTTCGATAGGGTCAGCATCATTTTCCATATTTCTAATACCGGCCTTTAACTTTGCCTTATCCTCAGCAGTAACATTCTGCTTTTTCTTAACAGCCTCAAGTTCGTCAAGGAGAGCATATACTTGTGCTCTTGCCTTTTGTACAATATTTCCGGCTTGAGCTTTTGCAAGGTCAAGCTCATTTTTCGCATCCTTTTCTATGCGTTCAGCCTTTTCATTGGCTTCCTTGAGAATCTGTTCAGATTCACGCTTAGTATTTTCAGCTTCAACAAGTTTTTCCTCAAGAACGCTTCTGCTGTCCTCAAGCTTCTTGACAACTTCCTCAAAGCGTGTGTTTTCTTGTGAAACAAGCTCCTCAGCACGAAGAATAATTTCATCATCAATACCCAGACTTTTAGAAATAGCAAAGGCATTCGACCTACCTGGCATACCAATCAAAAGCCTGTAAGTTGGTCTTAAAGTTTTAATATCAAATTCACAACAACCGTTTTCAACACCATTTGTTTCAAGTGCGAAACGCTTAATTTCGTCATAGTGAGTTGTTGCGGCAAGCCTTACCCCCATAGAACGAAGTCTTTCCAGAATAGCTGTTGCAAGAGCCGCACCCTCAGCAGGGTCAGTTCCCGAGCCAAGTTCATCTATAAGTACAAGAGAACGGTCATTTGCTCTCTTTAAAATTTGAATTATCATAGTCATATGAGCAGAGAAAGTCGAAAGCGACTGCTCAATACTCTGTTCATCGCCTATATCCGCAAGAACATCATCAAAAACAGAAAGTTCACTGTTATCCGATGCAGGAATCATCAGACCACACATAGCCATAAGCGAAAAAAGACCGATAGTTTTAAGTGTAACTGTCTTACCGCCCGTATTTGGTCCTGTAATTACAAGTGTATCAAAGCTTGTTCCAAGCTCAATATCGGTTGCAACGACTTTTTCAGGGTCAATGAGTGGGTGACGAGCCTTTTTTATTTTAATTCTTCCGTCTGCATTAAGTATCGGTGCAGTCGCTTTCATCTTATATGCAAGATTTGCCTTAGCAAAGATAAGATTAAGCTGTACAAGAATATCATAACTCTTGCACATAGAATCCGCATAAGCACCTATTTCCGCAGAAAGATTTGCAAGTATTCTTTCGATTTCAGCCTGTTCTTTAGAGCGTAAAATTCTAATATCGTTATTAGCTTCAACAACACCCATAGGCTCAATAAAAACTGTCGCTCCACTCGCCGAAGTATCGTGTACAAGTCCGGGAACAGAACTTCTGAATTCCGCCTTTACAGGAATAACAAATCTCCCACCACGAATAGTAACAATCGAATCCTGCAAAAATTTCTGATAAGACGCACTGTGTATAATCTTATCAAGTCTTTCTCTTACCTTAGAAGATGCAATAGAAATTTTTCTGCGAATATCCTGCAAATTATGTGATGCCGTATCCGCAATTTCATCTTCAGAAAGAATAGATGTTGTAATCTTCGTTTCAAGATACTTATTAGGAGTAAGCATATTAAACCTCATATCAAGTTTAGTTTCGATAGAGGCACTTTTCTTACGCCATTCCTCAAGAGAGCGGATAACTCTCAGAAGTTCGGCAATTCTAAGAAGTTCAAGAGTATTCAGAACCGCTCCCGCCTGCGCTCTGCGAATAGCGTTAGTCATATCACGAACCGTTCCAAAGGACGGTGTACCGAAACGCCCTACAAGCATATGTGCATCATTTGTTTCGGCAAGAAGTTCATTTGCCTCAAATAAACCACTTGAAGGTTCAAGAGCCAAAGCGGCTTCCCTTGAACGCTCAATAGAAGTTTCGTCCGCAAGAAGCAAAAGTATTTTGTCAAGTTCAAGACATTTATAAAATTTATTTTCCATATATTATCAAATCCTCAAATAAACCAGTTCAAAAATTTCAAATCACGATTTCATAGTATTATAGAAATCAAGCGATGCAAAGTGCCTGCCAACCGTATATATCAAATATTGCTCAGCGGCACAGGAAAACTCCTGCAGAGCTGTACCTGTAACATTAAAAGAGAAAATCTTTTCAAAATCCGCATAAATACTATGACGCATAGAAGTCAAAGCTCCTATACTAAGCGGAATATAGCTTTCCTCACCCTTATAGCACGAGTCGCAAAGCAGTATTCCCTCCGCCTTAGAAAAATACATAATCTTAGATTCGTATATTTTACACTTATCACAGCATACTAAATTTGGCATAAAACCTGCAAGCGACAAAAGTCTAAGCTCAAAAACTGCCTTTATAAGCGGCATAGGACGCTTTCCGTTTGCGACAAAATAAAGTGAATTTAAAATCAATCTAAGATAAGGAACAGTTTCTGCACCCTCCGGGACAATATTTATCATCAACTCGCAAAAATACTGAGCAAGTGCAAGCTTTTCTATATCGAGCCTTAATTCATAAAACACACTCAAAGGCTCGGCTTGGTCAATTATGTATTTATCCCGTCCTTTAAAGATAGAAAGACGGGAATAGCAAAGGGACTGCGTTCCAATGCAGAGATTAGATTTTATATTTTTTGCATTCTTAGCAAAACAACGAATAATACCGTCACTTTCAGTAAGCACGGTAACGAGCTTATCGCTCTCCCCAACACTCTGTTCTGTCAGAATAAGTCCCTTTGTCTGTATCCTCATATTGCATATCACCTGATGAGTTAGAATATTTTTCCGTACAATAAATAAGATAATCTTCAACCTTACCTGTTGAAGTGAAGTTCAGCCACGCCGTATTTTCATCAAGCCTATCCATATAGAACGCCTCCTTCAAACAAATAATTCTCTCACTATAATTATTTGTTTTGGATGCAAAATATATAAGTTGAAAATATTACCGCAAGAGTTTTTTAAACCAAACTTCCCCAAGAAACTCAAAAGTTTCGCTCAAGCCTTTTTAAAGGCTTGCAGGGTCGAGGGACAGCGTCCCTCGTAGGTTTTAAGGGCAACGCCCTTAACATTTCTTGCCCCCAAAAGGCGAACTTTGTAACTTATAATTTTCTATCAATTATCAAAATTTCTTTCATCATAACCGAGTGAGCGGAGTATACCCTCTCTATTACGCCAATCCTCTTTAACCTTTACCCATATAGTAAGGTTAATTTTACAGCCAAAAAACTTTTCCATATCAGCACGGGCATAACTGCCTATCTTTTTAAGCATAGAACCGCCCTTACCAATAATAATTCCCTTGTGGCTTGCCTTTTCGCAATAAACCGTTGCATCTATATCCGTAATATTGCTGTCCTCACGCTCTCTCATTCTTTCAACAACAACAGCTGAGCCGTGTGGAACTTCCTTTGCAAGCAATCTGAGCATTTTTTCACGAATAATTTCAGCCGCAAGAACTCTTTCAGGCTGGTCTGTAAGAGTATCATCGTCAAAGAAATGCATACCCTCCATAGCAAGAGCCTTCAATTCATTTTTCAGGTCATCTATACCGTCATTCGTCTGAGCAGAACAAGGCACAACCGCCTCGAAATCATAAAGCTTAGAAAACTTTGCAATCTGTCCTGCAAGTATTGTTTTATCTTTTAAAGTATCCGTCTTATTTATCGCAAGAACCGCCGGAATATCAAGAGCCTTAAATTTTTCAATAAGCTCCAATTCCTCTGACGAAACCTCTCTGCCAGCCTCCGTAACAAGCAGACAAGCGTCAACACCAGCAACAGATTCGCTTACAGAGCGTACCATAAATTTATCAAGTGAATTTCTTGGCTTATGCAAGCCTGGTGTATCAGTAAATACAAGCTGAGTTTCGCCTTCTGTAAGAACACCCATAATTCTCGTTCTTGTAGTTTGCGGCTTAGAAGAAACAATCGCCACCTTTTGTCCAAGAAGCGTATTAAGAATAGATGATTTACCTACATTCGGTCTGCCTACTATTGCAATAAACGCTGTTTTACTCTGAACATTTTCATTTCCCATAATTTTCTCCTTTAATAATCCCATAAAAACAACTTATAACAGCCGTTTATATTAATCACCGTCTTTTTTAGTCTTTCCAAATCTTCTACATATAGTTGGTAAAAATATTATATATATTAAGGCTATTATAATCGAAATCGCTAAAATTGCAAGCATTATCGGGTTTCCCATAAAATAATTATATATGTTTATATAACCCTTAGCATCACTGAATAATGCTATCGCAACACCCACCGCTCCTATTGCAAGTATAAGTACCGCTCCTGCTGCGGTATCTTTAGCTGCCTCTATGAGCTTATTATACTCCATACCGAATTTATTGGCTATTCTCTCAAGAGAAGTATTGAAAGCCTCGGCAGCGAGTACCATTGCGATTGTAATAATCAAGATTGCGTATTCAGTCCTCGTAAACTGAAAAAAACGTGCGAAAATAAGAACATATACCATTGCAACCGTATGTATTCTCATATTCCGCTCGTTTTTTATGCAGTATAAAATCCCTTTGAACGCAAACTTAAAGCCTCTTAGGAATTTTTTCATCTATTGTCGTCCATAACATAGCTTGATGATGCAGGAAGTCCAAGCTGTGTCATAATCTGCTCCTCTTTTTCTCTCATACGCAAACGCTGAAGTCCGTTATCCTCATGGTCATAGCCAAGAAGGTGGAGCATAGAGTGTGATGTAAGATAACCAACCTCACGCTGAAGGCTGTGTCCATATCTGTCAGCCTGTTCAACTGCCTTTTCGATAGATATAACAATATCTCCGAGAATCTTCGAGCCTGTTGTCGGATCAATATCATATTTTCCGTTTTCTCCCATAGGGAATGAGAGTACATCTGTTTCCATATCCTTATCACGATACTGTGCATTAAGCTCTTTAATCTGCTGATTATTTACGATAGTTACGCTAACTTCAACAGAGCCTTCAAATTCTTCCATCTTTAGAACAGCATTACAACAACGACGAATCAACATTCTAAGTCCCGTAGGGATTTTAACATCTTTCTGCTTGTTAGTGATAATAACCTTAATTTTGTCCATTATGGCTCTTCCTTTCTATAAAAGTTTTGTCTGAATCCTTTCTATCCTTACGCTCAGCGGCACGCTCATATGCTTTGATAATGTCCTGAACCAGCTTATGACGAACAACATCTTTTTCAGTAAAGCTGATGTTCGCAATGCCATCTATATTTTTCAGTATTCTTACTGCGTCTTTAAGACCCGAACGGCAGCCGCTCGGCAAATCTATCTGAGTAACATCACCGGTAATAACCATCTTAGAGTTAAAGCCAAGTCTCGTAAGGAACATCTTCATCTGTTCAGGACTTGTATTCTGTGCCTCATCAAGAATAATAAAACTGTCGTCAAGCGTTCTTCCTCTCATATATGCGAGCGGAGCGACCTCGATATTCCCTCTCTCGAGGTATTTTTGATAGGTTTCCGCACCAAGCATATCAAAAAGTGCGTCATAAAGAGGACGCAGATACGGGTCAACCTTACTCTGCAAATCACCCGGAAGAAATCCAAGCTTTTCGCCAGCCTCAACAGCAGGTCGGGTAAGAATAATTCTATTGACCTCGTGGGCTCTAAAAGAAGTTACCGCCATAGCAACAGCAAGATAGGTTTTACCTGTACCGGCAGGACCGACACCAATAGTAATGGTATTCTGCTTAATAGCGTTGCAGTAATTTTTCTGACCGATTGTTTTAGGTTTAACTGGTTTTCCCTTAGAGGTTATGCAAATGCAATCACCCGAAAGGCTTTCGATTTTCTGGTCGCTGCCCTCATTAACAAGCGACATACAATATCTGACATTCTGTTCGCTTAATGCCTCGCCGTGATTTATAAGTGTAAGCAAACTATTTATAACGCTTACTGCTTTTGAAACATTTTCAACATCACCGCTGATTTTAAGCTCCGAGCCACGAACAGTAACCGACACAAGGTACTCATTTTGTATAATTTTGATGTTTTCATCAAAAGTTCCAAAAAGTGCCACTGCCTGCTCCATTCTGTCAATATTTATCGTTTGTTCAAACATTCAACCACCCAATCGAAAATAAATTATTAACAATCGTAAAAAATATATAATTAAAATAGAATTTGCATATATTATAACACGAAAAATAGTAAATGTCACTATATTTTTTAATATTTTAAAAAAATTTAAAAACTTTTCTATTATGTAGTTGACAAGTCGGTCAGATTATTGTATAATTTCCAAGGTGTAAAGATGATTTGCTTTACAGCCGAGGGCGATTTTTTACTATGAGGTGAGTTTATGGCAAAAAATCTTGAGATTGCTTATCTGCTTGATTTTTACGGCGATATGCTTACCGAAAAACAACGCAATGCAATAGATTTATACTATAATGATGACCTATCTCTTGCAGAAATTGCTCAGGCAGCCGATATTTCACGACAAGGCGTTCGAGATAATATAAAGAGAGCCGAGCAGATTTTAACGGAGCTTGAAGAAAAGCTTGGTCTTGCAAAACGTTTTTCTGATATGAAGCAAGGCTTTGCAGAGATTATCAGGGCGGCAAATAACATAGAAAAGATAAGTGAAAATCTTCCGCAGGAACATAAAACTAACATTAAAAAATATACTGAAATAATAAAAGCAACTTCCGAAAGACTTTCGGGAGAATGAAAGGACGGTGACGCGTTTTGGCGTTCGAGGGATTATCGGATAAGCTGGGTGCAGCTTTCAAAAAGCTTAAAAATAAAGGTAAGCTGAACGAAAAAGATGTTCGTGACGCTATGAGAGAAGTCCGACTTGCGCTTCTCGAGGCTGATGTAAACTATAAGGTCGCTAAGGATTTTACCAATACTGTTACCGAAAGAGCAGTTGGCGCTGATGTTATGGAAAGCCTTACTCCTGCGCAAATGGTTGTTAAGATTGTCCGTGAAGAGCTTACTGCTCTTATGGGCGGCGAAAACGAAAGAATTAAGACCGCACAGAAGCCACCGACAATTATTATGCTTTGCGGCTTACAGGGTTCCGGTAAAACAACCCACGCAGGTAAGCTTGCAAAAATGCTTAAAAAGCAGGGCCACAGACCTCTCCTCGTTGCTTGTGATATTTATCGTCCGGCAGCTATTGAGCAGTTAAAGGTTGTCGGTGCTCAGGCAGAAGTAAGCGTCTTTGAAATGGGTACAGAAGACCCTGTCAAAATTGCCAAAAAGGCTATTGCTCACGCTAAAGACTATGGCAACGATATGGTTATCATAGATACCGCAGGTCGTTTGCATATAGATGAAAAACTTATGGACGAACTCAAGCGTGTCAAGAATGAGGTTCAGCCACAAGAAATTCTTCTCGTAGTTGACGCTATGACAGGTCAGGACGCCGTCAATGTCGCAAAATCCTTTAACGATTTGCTCGATATTACAGGCGTTATCCTTACAAAGCTTGACGGCGACACTCGCGGCGGTGCAGCACTTTCAGTAAGAGCAGTCACGGGCAAGCCTATTAAGTTTGCCGGCACAGGCGAAAAGCTCGAAAACCTCGAAGCTTTCCACCCTGAAAGAATGGCTTCCCGTATTCTCGGTATGGGCGATGTTCTCACCCTTATAGAAGATGCAGAAAGCAAGATTGACGCTAAAAAGGTCGGCGAAATCGAAAAGAAAATCCGTCAAAATAAAATGGATTTAAACGACCTTCTCGACCAGCTCAATCAAGTTCGTAAAATGGGGCCTCTCAAGAGTATTCTCTCAAAGCTCCCCGGAATGGATAAACAGCTTAAAGATGTCGATATTGACGACCGTCAGATGGACAGAGTTGCAGCAATTATCCTTTCTATGACTCCTGCCGAGAGAGAAAACCCATCAATCATAAATCCGTCAAGAAAACGCAGAATTGCCAACGGTAGCGGTATGAAGGTTGAAGATGTCAACCGTCTGCTCAAGCAGTTTGAGCAAATGCAGCAGATGATGAAAAAGCTCGGCCCTAAGGCTACTAAAGGCGGCAAAAGACGCAGACTTCCGGGACTCGGCGGTATGCCTATGGGTGGAATGACTCCACCTAATATGAATGACCTCAAAGGTCTTAAAAAATAATTACGCATTCATCCAATAATTATTGGTGAAGATATATCAAAATGTACCCTTAAACTTCGGTTTTGGTGCAATCGAATTTTTTGGAGGTGAAATGAAATGGCAGTTAAAATCAGACTTCGTAGAATGGGTGCTAAGAAAGCTCCTTTTTATCGTATCGTAGTTGCTGACTCAAGATATCCTCGCGATGGTAGATTTATTGAGGAAATCGGTTACTACAACCCTCTCACAGAACCTAAGACATTCAAGGTTGATGAGGAAAAGGCTAAGAAGTGGATCAGCAATGGTGCTCAGCCAACTGATACAGTTAAAGCTCTTTTCAAGAACAACAATGTCCTTTAATTAGGAGGTTAGAATCTTGAAAGATTTACTTGTTACAATCGTAAAAGGTCTTGTCGAGAAGCCGGAGCAGGTTACTGTTGATGTAGACGAACCGAACGAGGAAGGTATTATAGTATACCATCTTCATGTTGCGGAAGAAGATATGGGCAGAGTAATCGGCAAGCAAGGCAGAATAGCTAAAGCAATCCGTACAGTTATGCGTGCGGCAGCTATAAGAAACGATCTCAAAATAATGGTCGAAATCGACTGATTAAATTACGAAACGCAACGGCACAGCTCCATTCAGAGCTGTGTTTTTTGTTTTTAATGAAATGTGTTACCAAACAAATAAATTAAGTCTATCAATTATAATTTTGTTATCAATAGATGATAATATCTTTGAATCGCTTAATTTTTATAAGTTTTCTTGACATTATAAATTTTAATGACTATACTTGTATCACAACACTAATACACATTTTAAGGAGATGATACGGAATGTTTAAGCTGAAAAAGTATCTTAAACCGCATATCGTTGCGATAATTCTTGCAATACTTTTTCTCTTTGGCGAGGCTGTCTGTGAACTTGTACTTCCAAACCTGATGTCCGATATAGTCAATGTCGGTATTCAGAATACAGGCGTAGAAAATGCCTCCCCAGAAGTAATCAGTACCGACGGTATGACGCTTCTGAAACCTTTTATGAGTGATAATTCAAAAAAGCTCGTAGAAAAATCCTATAAGCTGGTTGAGAGCGGAACAGATTCCGCTAAAGACTATGAAAATGCTTATCCAATCCTAAAAGAAAACGGAAAAAGCGTATATGTTCTTACAGATTACTCTGATAGGTCTGCCCTCGATGATGCTTTCGGAAAAGCAGACGTAGCGCTCATTGCTATGATGCAGGATTTTGCAAAGCAAAGCGGTACATCAGCAAGTTCAAGCGAAGATATGGATATTTCAAATGTCGATATCACAGAAATGTATAAGATAAACCCTATGCTTTCTATGATACCTCAGTCTAAGTTTGATGAATATATCAAAGATAGCGATAGCACTGATAATCAGGTTATAAGCACAGTCGGCTGTGCAATGACCAAGCTTTTCTATAAAGAAGCCGGTATTGATATGGGGCAGTATCAGTTCAACTATATCGCTAAAATAGGTGTATATATGCTTCTTATAACACTTGCAGGCGGTATTTTTGCTATTTTGGTTAGCCTTATAGCCTCAAGAGTTGCCGCAGGTGTTGCAAAAAGCCTTAGACGAGATTTATTTGAGAAGGTTGAAAGCTTTTCAAACCGTGAATTTGATAATTTTTCCACCGCTTCTCTCATAACAAGAACAACAAACGATATTACACAGATTCAGATGTTTGTTGTTATGGCAATAAGACTTATTTGCTTTGCACCTATTATGGGCATAGGCGGTATGATTATGGCATTGCAACAGGGCGTTTCACTTAGTTGGATAATTCTACTTGCTATTGTACTTTTAATCATTGTGATGGTTGTAGTATGTATAGTCGCTTTGCCAAAATTCAAATCTATACAGAAAATGGTCGATAAACTCAACCTTGTAACTCGTGAAAGCCTTACAGGTATGATGGTTATTCGTGCATTCGGCACACAAAAGAACGAAGAAGAACGCTTTGATAAAGCTAATAAAGACTTAACTTCCGTAAACCTTTTTGTCAATAGGGTAATGGTTATCCTTATGCCAATCATTATGCTTATTATGAACGGCGTTACGCTTCTAATTGTCTGGGTAGGCGCTCATCAGATTGAAGCTGCTCAGATTCAGATTGGCGATATGATGGCATTTATGCAATACGGAATGATTATTATAATGGCATTCCTTATGATTGCAGTGATGTTTATTATGATTCCAAGAGCATCTGTTTCCGCTTCTCGTATAGCAGAAGTCCTTGAAAGTGAGCTTTCTATTAAAGACAGCGAAAATCCAAAATCTCTCGGAGAAAATCCAAAGGGTGAAATTTCTTTTAATAATGTTTCATTCAAATATGGAAATGCCGAAGATAATGTCATTGAAAATATAAGCTTCACCGCAAAACCCGGTCAAACGACCGCTTTTATCGGTTCTACAGGTTCTGGTAAATCTACGCTTGTAAATCTTATTCCAAGATTTTATGATGTTACAGACGGTTCTATCACCTTTGATGGCATTGATATTCGAGATATTACCCAACACGAACTTAGAAGTAAAATCGGTTTTGTACCACAAAAGGGTGTGCTTTTCTCTGGTGATATAGCATCTAACCTCCGTTATGGCAAAAGAGACGCAAGCGATAGCGAAATTGCCGAAGCTGCTAAAATTGCTCAGGCAGAGGACTTCATAAATTCCAAGCCGGAAAAATACGATTCACCTATCGCCCAAGGCGGAACGAATGTTTCAGGCGGTCAGAAGCAAAGACTTTGTATTGCAAGAGCCTTAGCTAAAAAAGCTCCTGTATATATCTTTGATGATAGTTTTTCCGCACTCGATTTCAAAACCGATGCTGCCCTCAGAAAAGCTCTTAAAAAATATACAGGCGACTCAACTGTTTTGATTGTTGCACAGAGAATCAGTACAATTATGGATGCTGAACAAATTATTGTTCTTGACGAAGGCAAGATGGTAGGCAAAGGAACTCATAAAGAGCTTATGCAGAGCTGTCCAACCTATCGTGAAATTGCTTCATCACAGTTAAGTGAGGAGGAATTAAAATGAGCAAAAAAGTAAATAATAATTCACCTCAGAAAAACAGAGGTCCTATGGGCAGAGGTCCTATGGGAGCCGTTGAAAAGCCTAAAAACTTCAAAAGCAGTACAAAAAAGCTTTTAAAATATATGGGCAAATATAAAGGCAGGGTAATGCTTGTTATTATCTTTGCGATATGCTCAACAATATTTAACATTGTCGGTCCTAAAATCTTAGGAAATGCAACTACAATCCTCGCAAATGGTCTTATGTCATCATTCACAGGAAGTGGCGAAGGAATCGACTTCGTAGGAATCGGAAATATAATTCTTTGGCTTGTAGGACTTTATATAGTAAGTGCCCTGTTCTCTTATATTCAGGGCTTTATTATGACCGATGTTTCTATGAAAGTAACCTACAATCTCAGAAGGGATATTTCCCAAAAACTCAACAAACTCCCTTTGAAATATTTTGACGGCACAACAAACGGCGAAGTTCTTTCAAGAATCACAAATGATATAGATACCCTCAGCCAATCGCTGAATCAGAGCCTTACACAGATTATAACCTCTGTAACATCTCTGATTGGTATTATAATTATGATGTTCTCGATTAACTTCTATATGACGCTAATTACACTTTGCATAGCACCTATTTCTTTTGTATTTATTATCGCAATAATAAAGAAATCTCAAAAACATTTTAAAAATCAACAGGAATATCTCGGCACTGTAAACGGTCATGTCGAAGAAATGTATGGCGGTCATACTGTTGTTAAGGCTTTCTGCGGAGAAGAAGAATCTCTCGAAACCTTTAATAAATACAACGATAAGCTTTATGAATCCGCATGGAAATCACAGTTTCTTTCTGGCATTATGCAGCCGATTATGAATTTCGTTTCCAATATAGGTTATGTCGGAGTTTGTATTCTCGGCGGTTATCTTGCAGTAAGTCAGGGCTTGGCTGTCGGTGATATTCAAGCTTTCATTCAGTATGTAAGACAATTCACACAGCCTATTATGCAGATTGCAAACATTTCCAATGTTTTGCAACAGACTGTTGCCGCTTCTGAAAGAGTTTTCGAATTTCTCGAAGAAGATGAAGAAATCCCAGAATCCGACCACCCAATTACAATTAACGAAAGCGGTAAACCGGATACAGAACTTAATGTCACAATCGAAGGCAGTGTTCAGTTTGCTCATGTTCATTTCGGATATACAGACGATAAAATCATAATAAATGATTTCTCAGCTATGGTCGAACCCGGACAAAAAATTGCTATTGTTGGACCTACCGGTGCAGGTAAAACCACTATGGTTAAACTTCTTATGAGGTTCTATGATGTCAACGAGGGCGCTATTCTTGTTGATGGTTACGATATTCGAGATTTCAAGAGAAACGATTTAAGGTCACTCTTTGGAATGGTTTTGCAGGATACTTGGCTTTATAGCGGAAGTATTAAGGATAATATCCTCTACGGCAACCTTAAAGCCTCCGATGAAGATGTTATCAAAGCTGCTAAGGCTGCACAAGCTGACCACTTCATCAGAACACTTCCCGGTGGATATGATATGGTCCTCAACGAAGAAGCTAACAATGTATCACAAGGTCAGAAACAGCTTTTAACTATTGCCAGAGCAATTCTTGCTGACCCTAAGATATTGATTCTTGATGAGGCAACAAGTTCTGTTGATACAAGAACAGAGGTTCTCATTCAAAAGGCTATGGATAATCTTATGAAGGGCAGAACAAGTTTTATAATCGCACATAGACTCAGCACAATCAGAGATGCCGATTTAATACTTGTTATGAATAACGGTGATATTGTCGAGCAAGGAAATCATAATGAACTTATGGCTAAAAACGGTTTCTATGCTAATCTGTATAATAGCCAGTTTGCAGGTGCGACTAACTAAGCCTTAGCTAACGCACTTCCCCAAGAAACTTAAAAGTTTTGCTCAAGCTTTTTCAAAAGCTTGCAGGGTTGAGGGACGGAGTCCCTCATGGGTTTTAAGGGCAACGCCCTTAACATTCTTTGCTCTTTGAGCGGCGGACTATGTCCGCCGCTTATTTTTTTGTTATCAACATTAGTAAAAAAGGGGGCGGACTTTGTCCGCCCCCTCAGGGAGTAAGAGATGTTAAGGGCTTCGCCCTTAAGCGGCGAGCCGCCGCCCCCCAAGACGCGTAATCGGTTTTGCAAGCAAAACCTCGACATCTACAAGGGCAGTTTATTGCCACGGATAAAGAAATTACCAATAAACTACCCAAGGCTCTGCCGTAGGTGACTATCTTTGGAAACCGCAAGCCTTTAAAAAGGCTTGACCTAAACTTTAATTGTCTTAGGTAAGTTTATCAACTAACCTATCTTAAGTATTTGTAGTTGAAGTTTCTCCGCTTGGCTTATCAGGAGGCGTCATTCCTGAATTTTCGCCATTTGGCATTTGTGGAGGATTACCGTCAGGAGGATTGCCATTGTCGCCTCTACCAAAACCATCAGGCTTATTGCCGCCCATTCCACCACCGCCGAAACCGCTTGAACCATTAGAATATACTGTTGAACTCATTTCTATATCATAGCTTTCACTGCCGACAGTAAGCTTATATGTTCCGCTCTTTGTAATCTTAGCTGAGCTTATCACAATAGAGCTAAACTGCTTTGTTGCTGTATAAGAAAGAATCTCATTTCCGTTCAAATCAGCAAGTGTAATCTTTTCACCAGCAGAATGGCTACTCGAAAGATTATACAGAATTGAGCATTGAGTTGAGCTATCTGAGAAACCCTGTGCCATACCTGAACTACCAACTGCAACAAGAGTTCCACCGCTTATAGTTGCTGTGCCGTCATAATCCAAAGCACCGTCACCGTCACTTGTAGGACCATTTACATAAACTTCGCCACCCTCAATTATAAGATTGCTGTTAGAATCAAGTCCGTCACCGGAGGCATTAACTGTAATCTTACCTCCTGTAATCTTTATATAAATATCAGAATTTTCAGTAAAGCTGTTTTGTCCCATTCTACCGCCCATAGAAGAACTGTCACTGCCACCTGCGGCATTTATTCCGTCATCACTTGCAGTAAGTTCTATTGTACCGCCATTTATAGTTACATTAGAACCCTCAATGCCTTCATAGCTTTTCTCTATAACAATATTACCGTTGTTAATAACTGTTGAAGTATCAGCGTGTATGCCGTCATCACCGGATTTAAGCTTAAATGTTCCGCTCTCTATGGTAACATTAGAATTTGAGTGAATAGGGTCGTCCGAAGTATCTGCAGTAATAGTTGCATTGCTGATTTTTATATCACCACCAGCTTTAATACCCTTTGCACTTGCAGTATCTTCTTCCGTTGTAGAAGAACCCTCCTGTCCCCACTTACCCCATTGAGGATTATCCTTACCTCCAGAGGTTTTCGAGGAATTTTCACTTCCGCCGCCAGTTTTGAGAGTAATTTCGCCTTTTTCTATTGTAAGTGTAGTTTCTGCCTGAATAGCATCAGTTGTAGAAGTTATGTTAATTTTTCCACCACAGATATAGATATATCCCTTTGAAGTATCCTCACTGTTGTTAGATTTAATACCGTCACCCTCGGATTTAATTGTAATAGTGCCGTCTGCAATTTTAACGCAGTCCTTACCGCAAATACCATTATTTTTTGCATTAACAGTAATCGTACCACCTGTAATTGCTAAATCATCTTTAGAGACGATACCATTCTTCATATTTCCATTCACAGTCAACGAACCACTGCCGTTTATAGTCATATCCGCTCTGCTGAAAATAGCCGCGTCAACATTGCTTTCATCATCTGCGAGGTCTGTATATGAAGTACCGTCTGTTATAGTATTCTTAGTGCCGTCTTTAAGGGTAATAAAAACCTTATCCGCAGATTTTATAAATAACGGTGAATGTGTTGTGCATTTTATCGTAAATCCATTCAGAACAAGCTGAACCTTTTCATTATCTGTAACATTTACAACAATTCTGCCTTCATCTATTGAACCGCTCAGTACATATGTACCCTCCTTGCTGATTGTGAGTACACCGTTTTTAGCTGTTGCGCCGGTTCCGCTTATATTAAATTCACTTCCGCTGCAAGAAATCTTAACCGCATCGGTTTCTTCATAACCAATATCCATATCACGAGCAGTAAAGTTTGCATTTACAGACTCCGCTTTAACTGTCTTGCTCGATTCCGAGCTGCTTGAGCTTGTGGTAGTTTTACTGCTTTCAGAAGTAACAGAAGTTGTCTGTGAAGAATCGCCTGAACAGCCCGCAAAGGCTGAAACTATAATAAGTGCGGACATTAACACCGCAAAAATTCTTTTACCTTTCATTTCAATCAATCTCCTTTATCATAAATTATAATGTTTCCTGATTAAAAGCCGCTCTGCAACAAGAAATTTCAAGATTACCGTTTCTGCAACGAAGGTCATCTATAAACTGCTTTTCTTGGTTTTGGTCTTTGAGTGTAACTATGTATTTAAGCTTATAAAGACTTCCCATATTTGCAGTCTTTATTTCTATAAGCTCATTTGATTTTGTATACTGCTCAAAAAGCTCATCAAAAACGCCTGTATAATCTAAGCTTTCAGGAATAGTAATTCTAAGTTCCTTCTTAACAGAAGTCTTATAAACGATTTTTATAAAGCTGAAAATAAGCTGAATTGCACAAATAACAACAACCAAAATTCCTGCAAGGAGAAGATAACCCATACCTGTTGCAAGACCTACCGCCATTGCTAAGAATATACTACAAATTTCCTTTGCACTTCCCGGCACAGAACGGAAACGAACTAAATTAAAAGCTCCCATTACTGCAATTCCTGCACCGATACTACCATTCACAAGCATTATAACCACTTGTACGATTGCAGGAAGTAAAGCAAGCGTCATAACAAAGCTTTTTGAGGTTGAATTTCTGAACGAATAGACAAATGCAATAATCAACCCAAAAACTATTGATGCACCCAGACAAAGAAAGAACGAACCCTCTGTAAAGCTTGCTGTCGATTGATTTGATAATACGCTGTTAAAAATATCCATTATAATCTCTCCTTATGCTAATTTTTTAATTTCCTGAATGGTTTCAAATTCAGGCTCATTTTGTTTTTTCAACGAATTTATGTAGCCCGTACCATACTTAGAAAATGACGCCGGGAAAATTTTCAACCTATCCAATTCATCTGCAAGCCAAAGCGGCATTGCATATGGTGTTTTAACTTCCATAATATAAAGCCCGTCTTGAAGAATTTTTTCTCCCCATATTCCGTCAGTTAATGAAAGCTTTTCTTCTCTGACAAGCGGATTACTATCAAAGGTAATTCTCAATGTTGAATCTTGAATACCACAATAAGAATCTCTCTCATAGCTTACAAACATTGCTGGTTCTATGCCCTCATAATACTTCAATGCCCATGCAAGTTCTTTTTCAATCTGTGTTTTCGGCAAAATCTTGCCTGAAAGAAACATTTCCGCCTCACGAAGTGTCATAGCCGTACGACGTTTATAAACCACCCCGCGATATTTTTTCTTTAGCTCTATGAAAACCTTATCATCAGCACTTGGTGTACCATAACTGCGAAGTCTTAATTTTTCCTTATATATAGGCTTTTCAATAGAGTTGCGAATCATCAGCCTTGACGGCGTATCATAATATATACTGCAAATAGTGCTATGAAAATATTTATCCTTTGCAAGATACTGTTTTGAAGTTTCAAGAATTTTTTGTTTTTGCTGAGTTGTAAGAATATATTTTTTCTCATATCTTTTAAAGATACTTTGGAATTGGCTCATAATATCTCATCTCCTAATAGGTTATTTTGTTTTCTATGTCTATATAATAATCACCTTGCCTTAAATTTACTTTAAGCTTACAAAAATTTTTCAAGAAATCATATAATTCTTTGTTAATGCGAGTTCGATTAAAAGTTTCACTCAAGCCTTTGGTCGCTCTTTGCAGAGAGTGAAACACTTTATGCTCCTAAAAGCGTAGGAAACCCTAGCAAGAAGTTCCCTAATAGCTATAATCGAATTACATTTTGTTAGATATTTACTATATTTTTATTAAAATATAATTTATTCTTATACATCTTGTAAAAACTAATCATTTGTGTTATAATTGGTTTATAAACCAATTATATATCAGAAAGGAGTGATTAAAATGGCTCGAAGGTATGACAAGGAAGATTCAAAAAGACGAATATTATCCGCCTGTGTAAAGCTTTTTATAGAAAAAGGTTATCACAATACCACTTTAGCGGAAATATTAAGAGAAGCCGATGTTACAAGCAGTACATTTCAAAATATTTTCCACACAAAAGACGGCGTATTGATGGATTTAGTTGAATTTATGTTTGAAAATCAATTTGATGTAGCAAGAACAATCGCAAAAACCTCAAGTCCTGTTCTTATATATGCCGTAGAAACATCTATACAGATAGCCTTAGCAGAGCTAAACGAAAACCTTCGTGATATCTATATAGAAGCATATTCAAATAGTAAAACTGTAGAATACATTCATCAAAATACATCTACAGAATTATATAAAATATTCGGTTCTTATCTTTCCGACTATAAAGAATGTGATTTTTATGAGCTTGAAATCGGTTCTTCAGGAATTATGCGTGGATATATGTCAAAACATTGCGATAAATATTTCACACTCGAAAGAAAAATTCAGCGCTTCCTTACAATGAGTATGACAGTCTATTCTGTTCCCTATGATGAACAAAAACAAATCCTTAGCTATATAACAAATCTCGATATTCACCAAATAGCTAATCAGGTAATGCAAAAGCTTTTCATTGCATTAGCAATGAAATTTGATTTCACCTTAAATAACGAATGGAGGAAATGAAATGAAAATATTAAAGAAAACACTAATTATTTTAGCCGCAATTATAGTTGTAGTGGCCATTGTGTTTACAACTATTTATTTCACAAGGTTTCAAACATCGGCAACTATTCAAAAAATCACAACATATGAAGACTATAATCTATACCGTATGGATATTAAATATGATTACAATATTGAAAATATCATAAATTACGGTATAACTGATAATCAGTCCTTTGTTGATGCCGTAACAAAAGAGGCTCTTCCACTTCTTCCGGTACATATTGAAGTTCCCGAATTTGGTTGCAGTGCTTTCAGTGTTAAAAATACTGATAATAATAACCTCATGGGCAGAAATTATGATTTTAAGAACGACAGTTCGGCAATGCTTGTTTATTCAACTCCAAAAGATGGATATAAGTCAGTCGCCTTTGCCGCTCTTGATAATATTTCTGCAAATAACGCCGATGAAAACCTCAAATCCCGACTTGCCTGCCTTACTGCACCATTTGTATGCTTAGACGGAATGAATGAAAAAGGCGTATCTATAGCTGTTCTGACTCTTGATAGCGAACCAACCAAGCAAAATACGGGCAAACCAACTATCGCTACAACCTTAGCAATAAGATTAGTGCTTGATAAAGCCGCATCAACAGAAGAAGCTGTCGAACTTCTAAAAAACTATGATATGATGGCAAGTAGCGGTCGTGACTATCATTTTTATATAACAGATTCAAGTGGCGACGGAAGAGTAATCGAATATAGCCTTGATAGTGAAAGAAAACTTGTCGCAACACCTGTTCGCACTGTAACAAACTTCTTTGAAATGTATAAGGATAAGGTAAAACCAAATCAACACAACGAAAATTACGGTCACGGCAAAGAAAGATATGACGCAATGGAAGAAATCTTCAACAAAAATGAGGGCAAAATCACAAACAAAGTTGCGTGGGACGCACTCAAAGCCGCATCACAAGAACCAAGCAAAGATGATATAACCAGCAACACTCAATGGTCAATCTTATATAATAATACCGACCTCACAGCCGAAATTGTTATTCGCAGAGATTGGAATACAGTAACAAGCTACGACCTTAATCTCAACGAAATAAACGGCGGAGAAAGTTAACAAATTCCGATATATATTTACTTAAACATACAAAAAACGGTAAAGCCAAAATTAGGCTTTACCGTTTTATAGTTTATATTATTTTATTTTGCGTAATCGAATGCTCGACTTTCTCTTATGATATTAACCTTAATTTGTCCCGGGTATTCGACATCAGACTCAATCTTACGACAAATATCTCTTGCGAGAAGAACCATCTGGTCGTCTTTAATCTTTTCAGGCTTAACAATGATTCTGATTTCTCTACCAGCCTGAATTGCAAAGCTACGCTCAACGCCGTCAAAGCTTGATGCAACTTCTTCGAGCTTTTCAAGACGCTTAATGTAGTTTTCGAGGTTCTCTCTTCTTGCACCGGGTCTTGCAGCAGAAATCGCATCGGCTGCCTGAACGATACAAGCAATAACCGTCTTAGCCTCAACATCGCCGTGATGAGCGTGAATAGCGTGAATAACTGTTTCACTCTCTTTATACTTACGAGCAACATCAACACCGATTTCAACATGAGAACCCTCAATCTCGTGGTCGAGAGCCTTACCAATATCGTGAAGAAGTCCTGCTCGGCGAGCAAGTGTTGGGTCAAGACCAAGCTCAGAAGCCATAATACCGGCAAGATATGCAACCTCAAGTGAGTGATTAAGAACATTTTGTCCGTAGCTCGTGCGATAACGGAGCCTGCCAAGTAACTTAATAAGTTCAGGGTGTATTCCGTTTATACCTGCCTCAATAACAGCTCTTTCGCCCTCTTCCTTGATGGTATTTTCAACCTCTCTGCGAGCCTTTTCATACATTTCTTCAATTCTTGCAGGGTGTATTCTTCCATCAGAAATAAGCTTTTCAAGCATAACTCTTGCAATCTCTCGCCTTACAGGCTCAAAGCAAGAAAGCGTAATAGCTTCAGGCGTATCATCAATAATAAGGTCAACGCCTGTAAGAGTTTCTATCGCTCTGATATTTCGTCCCTCACGACCGATAATTCTGCCCTTCATCTCGTCATTCGGTAAAGGTACAACAGATACGGTCGCCTCTGTAACATGGTCAGCAGCAACACGCTGAATAGCAAGCGAAATAATCTCTCTTGCCTTTTTCTCACATTCGTCACGAGTTTTCTGCTCATAATCAAGAACCTTAACAGCCTTTTCGTGAACAAGCTCATTTTCAAGCGTTTTAAGCAAATAATCCTTCGCCTGCTCTGAAGTAAACTTAGAAATTGTTTCAAGAACCTCTATCTGAGCCGTTTTAACCTTTTCAGCTTCAGCAAGCTTATCATCAGCTCCCTTTAGCTTCTTGTTAAGAGTTTCGTCCTTAGCCTCAAGGCTTGTCATTTTCTTTTCAAGAGTTTCTTCTTTTTGTTGTATTCTGCGTTCCTGACGCTGAATCTCTCTTCTGCGTTCATTAAGCTCTTTGTCTGCTTCATTACGCAAACGATGAATCTCGTCCTTACCTTCAAGTATGGATTCTTTCTTTTTGGCTTCTGCGGATTCCTTAGCAGCCTCTACTATACGCTCAGCTTCCTTTTCGGCAGAACCAATCTGACTTTCTGCAACCTTCTTACGATAATTTATACCGGCAAAAAAAGCAATTATACCGGCTATTGCGGCAAAAACTATTATAAGTACAACAACCAACCATAAATCCATAATTATAGGCACCTCCTTTTCAATTTTTAATATTTCGGAATTATGTCAGTTGCCGAGGAAGTGCCGCTATTATATTTTATAAAATTTTTAATCTGAGTATTATAAAATCAGTCCGAAAAATCGGTATAATTCATAATAACGCACCAATCCCCTACATTGATACATTATTTCTAAACAGATTATTTAAGGCTCAGAAAATATATCTATTTACCGCAAATAAAATCTCTTACGGAAAAATATATGAATCCGAAAATTATTTTTTGAGCTAAAAAACTACTATAGCCCAATAAAATATGGCATCTTATCGCCATTTAATTTTATATTAAAAATATATAATAACAGCCTCTCGGCAGAAAAAATAGTATAACAGCAGAACCGTTATAGGGATAGTTGACAAACTACCCTAAGTATTATTTTAAACGGTGATATATAAATTGTCAAGCAATTTACACTTACATACAAAGTATAAAATTAAGTTGTAAATTTGGTTAATATTTTCTTTTAATAAAATAAAATTAATAATTATTTTTCTGAAATGTATTGATAATTTTACCGTTTTATTTTACCAATTCACATAATTTTTTGTAAAATATGCTTGATTATAGCGTTATTTGTGGTAATATATAAATATAAATTTTATTTTAAAGGAGGCAACATCTATGAGAATATCCTCCCTCTTGAGTAAAGATGGTATACTGATTAAAAATAAACCAAAATCAAAGCAAGAAATCATTGATACCCTTGTTGAATGTCATTTTAAACTTGGAAATCTTAATGATAAGGAAGCCTTCCGAAAAGCCATTTTAGATCGTGAAACAAGTACAACAACCGGAATCGGCGGAGGTATGGCAATTCCCCACGCTATGACAAACGCTGTCAAAAGACCTGCCATAACCGCTATGACCATAGAGGACGGAGTAGATTTTGAATCCCTCGACGGCAAACCTGTAAATCTTATTTTTATGATAGCTATGCCCGATGACGGCAAACAGCATATGAATCTGCTTTCACACTTAGCCACACTTATGATGGACGAAAGCCTTTTTCCGTCACTAACTGCCGTTGAAACTCCAGTAGAATTTATAGATTTTATTGATAAATTAGAAGATAAGCTTTTCCCAAAAGAAACTCAGGAAAAATCAGAACCCATAGAAGAAAATAAAAACTATAAAATTCTTGCAGTCACAGCCTGTCCTATGGGAATTTCTCATACATATATGGCAGCAGAAGCTCTCGAAAAGACTGCAAAAGAAATGCACTATTCTATAAAGGTCGAAACAAATGGCTCCGCCGGTGCAGCGAATGTTCTAACCGATGAAGAAATTGAAAAAGCCGAAGTTATAATTATAGCCGCTGATAAAAATGTAGATATGGAACGCTTTAACGGTAAGCGTGTTTTTATAACTTCTGTTACTGACGGTTTAAGAATGCCGAGAGAAACTATTAAAGCCGCCCTCAATAATAAAGAAATTTATAAATATACGGGCGATATATCAGAAAATGAATATGCAAGTAAGCCACCTATACCCATGCACGAAACCATCGCACATAAATTCTATAAACACCTTATGAGCGGTGTTTCGTATATGCTTCCGTTCGCCATTGGCGGCGGTATACTTCACGCATTATCATATTTCTTAGATATGATAATGCTTGGAAACGCCGCTCTTGATTTTGGTGTATTTGGCACAGGCACACAGGTTTCCGCCTTTCTAAATACTCTCGGTGAATACGCTTTTCAATGTATGATACCCATATTCTCAGGTTACATAGCTATGAGTATTGCCGACCGCCCCGGACTTGCAATCGGCGTTGTCGGAGGACTTATGGCAAATATCGGTATGACATTCACAAATCCAAGAGATGGCGTGTCCTCAGGTTTCATTGGTGCCTTATTTGCGGGCTTTTTCGCAGGAATTTTTATGTGGCTTTTAGAGCGTCTATGTTCACATATTCCTAAAAGCATAGCAGGTATAAAATCCGTTTTAATATATCCTGTTGCAGGTATGCTTGTAATAGGCTTTGTAATGGGAGTTATAAATCCAGTTGCCAGTTTATTAAATAATTGGCTCATAAATGATTTGAATATGCTCGACGGAAATGGTAGAATAATACTCGGCGCTGTTCTCGGCGGAATGATGGCCCTTGATATGGGAGGTCCTCTTAGCAAGGCAGCATATCTTTATGGAACAATTTCACTGACTATGGGCAAATATGATGTTATGGCGGCGGTTATGGCTGGCGGTATGACGCCTCCACTCGGCATAGCACTTGCAACAACCTTCTTTAAAAGTAAATTTTCCGATGCCGAAAGAAAATCAGGCGCAGTAAATTATGTTTTGGGGCTTTGCTTTATAACAGAAGGAGCAATTCCTTATGCGGCAGCCGACCCATTGGCTATTTTACCATCTTGCTTTTTAGGTTCTGTTCTTGCAGGAAATGTATCAATGTCCTTAGGCTGTACACTTCAAGTTCCACATGGCGGAGTTTTTGTAATTCCATTTATGGAAAATCCATCAGGGTATTTATTTGCAATTTTGTCAGGTTCACTTGCAACAATGCTTATGATTGCAATATTAAAACGAAGAGAACCAATAAAAATCAAAAAAATATCTCAGATATAGGAATCTTTGATTAGCAAAATAAAATCTTCCTAAGGTAAATAAAATTTCGCTCTTAAAAGTATATAAGGAGGAATATAAAAATGATTAGTAAAAAATTTACTGTTATTTCAGCGGAGGGCTTACATCTCCGAACTGCTGGAGTTCTTGCAAACGAATTGTGTAAATATGATTGTAATTCTGAAATTTTATATAAAGGGAATATGATAAACGCAAAAAGTCTTTTAAATATAATGGCAGCCTGCATAAAGTGCGGTGATGAAATCGAACTTCAATGCGATGGCGTAGATGAAAAAGAGGCTCTTAAAAAGGCTGAAGAACTTATAGAGTCAGATTTTATTACCAATTAAAAACAATATTTAAGACCTATTTGATGACAGACTATAAACACTTTATAAGTAATAATTTGTTTTAAGCCTCTAATTATTACACGAATCGTGTTTTATATCTTGACATATTCTGATTTATTTTCTATAATAATTGTAGATATATACACGCTTGGTGTTATAGCGTATATAAAGCTTTTAATTATACTTGCGGTGAATAAGTTGCTAAAAGTGTGTAAGGCATAAGGGCGTTGCCAATTAAAAGCGTATTATAAATAAATTCAGAATATAGAAGTGATAATACACTTTTCGGTTATTAAATAGGTTTATTTTTTATTAAAACAAGGCGGCGATTAATTATGTTAAAGGGTATCGGTGTTTCTGAAGGCATAGGTATCGGAACAGTTTTAGTGATTGAAAAGCAAAAAATAAATTTTGATAAATACGCTATTAAAAGCGTTGAAGAAGAAATCGCACGCTACTATGATGCAATCAAAAAATTTATCATAAAAACTCAGGAAATGGCAAATGAAATCGCTGCTAATGCAGGTGAAAAAGAATCTGAAATTCTATTCGGACATATAATAATGGTTCAAGACCCTTATATGCAAGGTGAAATTGAAAGCCTTATCAAGAATGGCAAATGCGCCGAATACGCCGTTTCTGAAATTTGCGATTCATTTATCTCAATGTTTTCCTCTGTCGATGATGAACTAACTAATCAGCGTGCAAC
This sequence comes from Pseudoruminococcus sp., assembly GCF_047012705.1. Taxonomy (NCBI): domain Bacteria; kingdom Bacillati; phylum Bacillota; class Clostridia; order Eubacteriales; family Acutalibacteraceae; genus Pseudoruminococcus; species Pseudoruminococcus sp. Next base: position 278,223 of record NZ_JBKXNW010000001.1, read on the forward strand.
AGATGTTCTTGATATAAAAAATTCATTATTAAACATCTTGCTTGGCATAGAAGAAATAAATCTCAAGAATGCACCTCCCAATACTGTCGTTGTTGCAGATATTCTTACTCCGTCTATGACCTCAGGCATCAACAGTGAAAACATTGTCGGAATCATCACAGAAAACGGCGGAGCAACCTCTCATTCATCAATCATCGCTCGTGCTTTAGGTATTCCGGCAGTTCTCAGCGTAGATAATGCACTTGAAAGTATGAAAAACGGTGATACTGTAATCGTTGACGGAAGCAATGGCAATATTATTGTATCTCCGGATAAAGCAACCTTTGAAGAATATTCCAAAAAGCAACTCCGCTACATAAAACGGCGTAATGAACTGAATAAATATAAAAATGCTACAACGGTTACAGCCGATGGAGATAAAAAACTTCTTTTCTGCAATATTGCTTCGTCAGAGGAAGCTCTGAAAGCTAAAGAATGTACCGCCGAAGGTATAGGACTTTTCAGAACAGAGCTTATGTTCCTCGAAAAAAGCAGAATACCCACAGAAGATGAACAATATGCTGAATATAAACGCACAGCACTTACATTCAGACATAAGCCCGTAAAAATCAGAACCCTTGATATTGGCGGAGATAAGATTATTCCGTATCTTAATATCGAGAAAGAAGAAAATCCATATCTTGGCAATAGGGCTATAAGATATTGCCTAAAACAAGAAGATATTTTTCTTACACAGCTAAGGGCTATTCTTCGTGCAAGCATTTACGGAAAAATAAAGCTTATGATTCCTCTTGTAACCTGCACAGAAGAAGTACAAGCTGTCAAAAAGGCTATAGAAACCGCAAAAAATCAGCTCAAAGAAAGCGAAAAATGCTTTGAAGAAAACCTTGAAATCGGCATTATGATAGAAACTCCGTCAGCAATGATGATAGCGGATATTCTCGCCGAAGAAGTCGACTTTTTCAGCATCGGAACAAACGATTTAACTCAATATATTATGGCAGTAGACCGAGGCAATGATGATGTATCCTATCTTTATTCAGCTTTTCACCCTTCTGTAATCCGTGCTATAAAGCACATTATTGAATGCGGACACAAGGCTGGAATATCTGTTGAAATGTGCGGAGAGGCAGCGAGCGACCCGCTTATGATTCCGCTTCTAATTGCTTTCGGACTTGATGAATTCAGCGTTTCAGCGGCAGTAACATTAAAAACCAGACGAGCTATTTCAAAATGGAGTCAAGCTCACGCAAAAATAGTTGCAGAAAATGTTCTTAAAATGAAAACTGAAAGAGAAATTGTCGATTACCTAAAAAAAGAGGCTCTTAGCTGTGGTGGTATACTATGAATACAGAAAATAAAATTCGTACTGAACTCCTATCTTTGCAAGATTTAGAATATAAAAATTTTCATTCAAAACTTATGCCTACAGTCAATCCTGAAACTATTATCGGAATAAGAATGCCTGTTCTTAGAAAATATGCAAAATCTCTTTCAAAAACTGCTGAAGCCGATGAGTTTTTAACAATACTTCCGCATAAGTATTATGAGGAAAATAATCTTCATGCATTACTCATTGAACCCATAAAAGATTATGATAAGGCTATAAGCTTAACAGATGAATTTCTTCCATATGTAGATAACTGGGCAACCTGCGATTTAATGTCGCCAAAAATCTTTGCCAAACATACAGATAAGCTTTTTATAAAAATAAATGAATGGATAAGTTCAGACCAAGTTTATACTGTAAGATATGGACTTGGTATGCTTATGAAATATTTTCTTGATGAAAAATTTGAAGAAAATCATCTTGAACTTGCCTCAAAAATCATAAGTGATGAATATTACATCAATATGATGATTGCGTGGTATTTTGCTACAGCTCTTGCGAAAAAGTATTCTTCGGCAATTAAATTTATAGAGCAGAAAAAACTTACTCCATGGGTTCATAATAAAACTATCCAAAAGGCAATAGAAAGCTTTCGTGTAAGCCCTGAACATAAAGCCTATCTTCGCACATTAAGGCTTAATCTTAGAAAGGAATTATAAACTATGACCAACTAGGAAAAACTTCAAGCAGGTATGATATATAACGATTTTGACGACGATTTGTTTCAAAGGCGAATTTATGCTAAGAAACTTTTTCGTCAATATAACAAAACAGATGACGGCGAAACCGAATTAAGACAAGAAATTATGAGCAAGCTTTTTAAATCAGTCGGAAAAAATGTTTGGATAGAACCTGATTTTCGCTGTGAATTCGGCAAAAATATTACTATTGGCGACAATGTATATATAAACTTCGGCTGTGTAATCTTAGATTGCTCTGAAATCACCATTGGTGAAAATACTCTTTTAGGTCCTAATGTTGGTATCTATTCAGCTAACCACTCAATAGATGCCGAGGAAAGAATTAACGGTGGTTGTTTCGGAAAACCAATTCATATTGGCAAAAGAGTATGGCTTGGTGGAGATGTTAAGGTTATTGCCGGTGTTACTATCGGCGACGATAGCATAATTGGCACAGGAAGTATTGTCACAAAAGATATCCCGTCTGGTGTAATAGCTGTTGGAAATCCTTGCAAAATTCTAAGAAAAATCACTGAAGCAGATAAAACCGACTATTTAAAAAACATTCAATAAAATTTTGCTTTGAATAAAAACGACTTGAAATCTCAAATACAGATTTCAAGTCGTTTAATTTTCTGAATATTAAATTTTAGCTATTTGGCTTTTCTTCATCATGAAGGAATTTTTCAACAATAAATCTTGGACGATGCTTTGTTTCAAGATAAATTTTACCTATGTATTCACCAACAATACCGATTGCGAAAATCTGCAATCCGCCAAGAAGCCATATTGAGAAGATAATGCTTGTCCAACCGGCAACTGTTACTCCGCATATCCACTGAATAAGGAATACAAAGAGCATAATTATGCTGATAAGTACGGATATGAGCCCAATAAAAGTAATGATTCTTATAGGCTTAACACTAAGAGATGTGATGCCTTCCCAAGCGAGAGCAATCATTTTCTTTAATGGATATTTGCTTTCGCCCGCAAGACGCTCTTTGCGTTCATACTCAACAATATCGCTTTTTAAGCCAATCATTGGCACCATTCCGCGAAGGAATATATTAACTTCTTTATACTCGGCAAAGATATTTAAAGCTCGCTTGCTCATAAGTCTGAAATCGGCATGATTAAAGATAGTCTTTGCACCAAGCTTATTCAGAATCTTATAATATGCCTCTGCTGTGAAGCGTTTGAACTTTGTATCGGTTTCTCTGCTTGAGCGAACGCCATAAACAATATCCGCACCCTGTTCATATTTATCAAGCATTTTGTCGATTGCATCAATATCGTCCTGAAGGTCGGCGTCCATAGAAATAACTGCGTCTGCATAGTCCTTAAGGGTAACAAGACCACATAGAAGGGCGTTCTGATGACCCCGGTTGCAGCTCAGCTTAATACCGCTAAACATTGGTATTTTCTCGTGAAGTCCCTGAATAATACTCCATGTCTTATCCGATGAGCCATCGTCTATAAATACGATGCGGCTATCCTTAGAAATTTTGCCTGCTTTCATAAGCTGTCTATATTTGTTAAAGAGCTTTTCTGCGGAATCAAGCAAAACCTCTTCTTCATTATAGCAAGGTATGGCAAGATAGAGCTTGGTCATAACTATTCCTCCTTATAATAATTCTAAGGTTAACTTATATTATATAACGATAATAATCAAAAGTCAACTTGTCGGAATATGCCGAATTTAGTCAGATTCAGCCATAAAATTTAAAAGTTTTAACTATTGCAAGAATATGCTCTTGTTGTCTGGGTGTTAGGGAAGCAAGGTAGGCATTTATTCTAATAATAGTCGTATTTGTGTTTTCAAGATTTGGCTCGGTACTAAAGTTCAATAGTTCTGTAAGCGGAATATCAAGACCATTTGCAATTTTCTGGAGAGTATCCAGAGTAGGATTTTTCTGTCCTCGTTCAATTTGACCAATGTGTGAAGCTTGCATATTGCATTGGAACGCAAGTTCTTCTTGAGAAAGATGTCTGCTCGTTCTTATTGATTTTAACTTTTTGCCAAAATCATTAGATTTAATCATAGTTTATTACCTCTTTTTGTTCAAGAATACAAGAACGAAAGTGTTCTTTCAAATTATAAAAGTTCTTAAAAAAATAGAACTTTAGTGTTGACAAATTTCATTGAAAATAGTATAGTTAAATAAAGTACAAAAGTTCTTATTTTATTAAGAACTCTAATACTTAATATTATCATTTATGGAGGAATTATTATGAAATCAAGCAAAAAGCAAAAAATCCTTGCAGTTATGCTTGCGGCGAGCCTCGTTGCAGGCACAGCAACAGCATTGTCGCTTACCGTTTCCGCTAAAAATACTATTGCGGTTACATCAGAAAACGGAAGCTTAGTTAATGCTATTGACCTTAAAACTGATGGTACAAGCTATGACGGTACAATCAGTTCTTTTGAAGACTACCAATATTATAAGGTAGTTATTGAGGAAGATGGTGCATTTACTGTTAAATTTACAAATTCTAATCCTAATCTCGATGCAACTCTCAAGAGCGAACTTTATAATGAAGATTTCTCTGTGCAATACGATAGTATTGAAAACAGAACCGACGGCACGCCCAAAACAGAATCCAATACTTATTATCTATATAAAGGTACATATTATTTAAAAGTTTTGGGATACCATTATTATGCTGATGATAAAATAGACGAGCCGACAGCTTATAAAATCAATGGTACATTTAAGAGTGCAAACTCTAATGTAAATACTCCAAACGAAAGCCCTGATAAGGCTATGGAAATAAAAATAGATACAAAATATAATTCTATTATTGAAGAACAACAACCTGATTATTGGTATAAATTTGAAGTAAACAAAAAAGCAAAATATACATTTGTAAACACATCACAAATCACATATATGAATTACAGATTTACTGATAAAGACCAAGTGGTACTTGATTATAACACTATGTCTTCGCCTGCTGGTACATATGAAATAGAGCTTGATAAAGGTACTTATTTTATAGAAATTAGCGGTGGAACAATACAATCAGCAGGTATGTACACTTTCTATTACTATGAAACTGCTAAAGGCGACCCATTTGTACATGAACATAGTTACAGCAAAGACTGGAAGTATGACAGTGAAAGCCACTGGCACGAATGCTCCTGCGGAGAAAAGACTGATATAGCAAAACACGACCTCGAAACAGTAATTGACAAAGAAGCAACAACTACCGAAGAGGGTTCCAAGCATGATGAATGCATTATTTGTGGATATAAGGGCGAAAGCCAAATCATTCCTATTAAGGAAGATTCAAACCAAGAATCTAGTCAAGAATCCAGTCAAGAATCCAGCCAAAATTCAAGTAAAGAACCAATCTCCGAACCAAGCGAGCCAGTTTCAGTTCCAAGTAACCCTAGTGATGTTCCAAGCAAAGAACCAAGTGTAGTAAGTAACACCGGCAAACCTGCTGAAACAGGCAAGGGTGTAAGTACAGGCGATAGTTCTATGCCTATCACTATCGCTTCTGTTCTTGGCTTAGGTGCTATTACTGCTTTCGTTATAAGCTTTAAGAAAAAACGTTCCTAATTTTATATTGTGATTTCCTATTAATCCCCGATAGCTATATGCAATCGGGGATTTTTGCCTTCTATAAATAATTTCTAAAATTTTGCCTATACTACTTCTATAAAATGAAAATGGAGGCAGAATTTTATGATAGAATCTGATACTATTAAACTTTTAAGAGAGTGCGATGCAGGAATCAAAATGGGCGTAGCAAGTATAGAAGATGTGCTTGACTATGTAAGCAATACCGACCTTAAAAAACATCTTGACCGTTGTAAAAACGACCACGAAAAGCTTGAAAATCAAATTCAGCTTTTACTTGATAAATACCACGATGACGGCAAAGACCCCAACGCTATGGCGAAAAGTATGTCATGGCTTAAAACAAATATGAAGCTTGCCGTTAATGAATCCGACGGCACTGTTGCCGACCTTATTACTGATGGTTGCAATATGGGTGTGAAATCTCTCAGTCGCTACCTTAATCAATATAAGGCGGCAGACGAAACCTCAAAACAAATCACAAAACGCCTTATTGAGCTTGAAGAACATCTTGCAAATAGCGTAAGACCTTTTCTATAAAATAATTGCACAAAACTACTGCTCCCACATAGAATGTTACTGTAATCCATTCTATGAAGGGAGCTTTGTAATTATATGGCAGAAAATGAATTTGATACAAGAGAAGTTAATAACTGCTCTCAAAACAGTGGTTTTAACGAAACCGTTTGCATAGACGCTCAAAGAGTTTATGATTCATGCGGAGATAAGGATTGTCTTGAAGATTTAGAGGTTTATTTCACTCCAACAACGCAAAATATAATTGATAAGGCAACTAATGTAAGACTGCGTGATGTTGAGGTTATAACGGTTCTGCTCGATTTAGAGCCTGTGCCATTCCATAGAGGTTTTTACTCGGTGGATATGACTTTCTTCTTTGATGTATGCCTTGATGTATTTATGCAGCCTGCGGCTGTACCTGTGACGGTTTCAGGTCTATCTGTCTTTAGCAAGAAAGTCATTCTCTACGGCAGTGAAGGAAATGTAAAGGTATTCAGCTCTGATTTTAAGCTTGATGAATTTGACCATCAAAATATGTTTGTGCGTAATCTTCCGAAAGCAACTGTACAGGTTGCCGAACCGATAGCACTTTCGGCAAAACTTTGCGAGAAAAAGAAATGCTGTTCGCCACCTTGCAGAATCCCTGAATGTATCTGCAAAAAATATGGTGGAGAGTTCTCAGGAGAACAATCTGAAAAAGAGGTTCTTGCTACAATCGGTATATTCACAATCGTTCAAATCGAGAGAAATGTGCAGATGATGATTCCTGCGTATGATTTCTGTATTCCTGACAAGGAATGTGTAACCTCTTGCGATAACCCTTGCGAACTTTTCAGCAGAATAGAATTCCCGACAGATGAGTTCTTCCCACCTAAATCAACTGAACTTGACGAGGGCTGTGGTTGCTCATCAAATCATAAAAAATAAGTTTCTTTATAAATCCAAAAATGCTATCACAATCTCAAGGTTGTGATAGCATTTTTATTTTACGGAACCATTTCGGTAGTTTCTTCAACTGCGTCAACAATCTTCCCTAATCCACTACAAGCGAAACTTGTCGCAGGTAGTCACATGACGCAATTCTACATCTCAGGGATAGTTGGTCAGCATTTAGCTCGTCTTACTGTCAGCCAATAGGAAATGGTCAGGCTTAGACTTTCGAGAGAATCCAAACGCTTTCTATGTTCAGGATTTATTCTGCGAATATGTGGTGTCATTTTTAAAAGGGATTTCAGCAAATCACCATTAACATCAATTTTATAGCTAAAATTTTCGCAAGAAATTTCTCTGAATTTCTCTCCACAAGGTGCCGGGTGCTTATCTTGCGGAAAAACCTCATCATAAATAATCTGTTTTAATTCTATTAGATGTTCCGTACCCGCTGTAACCTCGACAATATAACCACCATCACGCAAAACTCTTGCAAACTCATCTTCACATACAAGCGAAAACATCGCTGTTATAACATCAGCACTATTGGACTCAAAGGGCAGATGCGAAGCCGTTGCAACACAATATTCAATATCCTTACCACGAGAACACGCCATTCTTGCAGCATCTTTTGAAATATCTGCACCAACACAATGAGAACCTACTATGTTATCCGCTATTTTGCGCGTATAATAGCCTTCGCCACAACCGACATCTATTATCACAGGTAATTTTTTCTTAGCTGTAAGGGTCTGTATTTTACTTGTAACGCTATTTGCGATTGGCTCATAAAGTCCGCTATTCAGAAAATCTCGGCGAGCATTAAGCATTTCTTTATCGTCACCCGGTTTTAGAGAATGTTTCTGACCTACCGGAAGTAGATTAACATAGCCCTGCCTTGCAATATCAAAGCTATGATTATTTTTGCAGACAAAGCTTTTTTCAATTCTTGCAAGACGCTCTCCGCAAATAGGACAAATATATCTTATATCATTCACAGCAAAATACAACCCCTAATATTCACCTTAGAGCATTTAAGCTTTAGGTTCATTCTTATCCTTTTTGAAAATAACAAACTTACTTGCAATATAGTTAAGTATGACAACTACTACCGCACCGATGAATTTTGCAATAAGGCTATTCCAATTTTCATCAGGACAAAGTGGAACTATTTCTATAAAGAACCATAAAATAATCATTTCTGCTACAAGTGAAAATAATCTTGCAGCAACAAATTCTACAGCTTCAATAAATTTTTTCTTGAAACCTTTTGCCTGAGAATTGAATACTATACTTCTGTTTGTAAAAAACGCAAATATTACGCCTGCTACCCATGCAATACAGTTTGAAATCTCATAATGCACACCCAGAGGAACTGCAAAAATGAAGTAAACTACATAATTTAGGGCAGTTGTAAGTACACCAAAAACCAAATAGAGAATCATTTCTTTATACTTTGTATATAATTCCTTTAATTTGCCTTGTTCTTCCATTTTTAATCTCCTTTATGCTGCTGCTTTACTACTACTATCAGATGTTTCGCTCTCGTCCTTAACAAGAGAATCGAAGTCAGAACCTGTTGCAAGAGATTTTGCACAGTTCGTAAGTTTTTCAGCTGTTTCAAGTTCAGTTGTACCAACAGCTTTACCGTTTAATACTACTATTGCCTTCTTATCGCCATTATAAATTTCAAGAGTATCTGTCGTATCATCAGTATATGTAACCGATACGCTCAAAATAGGCGTTGATTTTTCATCATACTTTGGAATTTTTTCTGTTCTTTCTAAAACAGAAAGATTCTTCATAAATTTAGCTAAAAGATCCGCTTTTACACTTTCATTCTCGCGCTTGACTTCGGTTATAGTAACATCAACACCATTATTATTCTTTTTCACCGTATGGGTAAGTTTATAAGTATCTTTAATCTTTCCATAGGATATTACAGCTAAATCTATTTTTAGTTCATTTGGTGAAAAAATAGTTTTTGAAATCAAATCACTACCGTCGCTACTCATAAAATCTATAACACTATTCTCAACCTTATAAACAATATTTTCTCCATCAAGCATAATATAGCAATTTTTATCTTTATCAGGTTTAGAGACCAGAAGTTTATATGAGTGCATACTTGTTTTTGCCTCTAAAACATAATACGGCTTATCTAAGTTATATTTGTTTAGCTCACTCTCTTTGACGTCTACTGCGGCAACAGAATCTGCAACAAGCGGGAATAATGTAGAATCACGCAAGCTCTCTATTTTATCTGTATCACACGCTGTGGACATTGGAGAGAACATATAATATTCTGAAATATCCGAAAAAGAATTTCTTTCAAATTTGAGGGCAGATTTTCTGCCTGAACCCGATATAGAAATTAAATCAAGCGTTTCATCATCATTAAGACTACTGAAAATGGTTTTATCGAACATCTGAAGCTTTTCAACAAGCATACTATTTATTGAATCAAGGGCAACAACATAGATTTTATCGCTATCGCCCATTCTTACATAGGCACTTTCACCACCCGGAACTTCATTTCCAACTTTTATAGTCTTTTCTGAGCCATCAGAAAAACCTACGGTTACAGTTGCACGAGGTTTATCAAGTCCATAATCAGAATCGGGATTATTATTTGTATTAACTGTTTTAGATGCAACAAGATTTGCACAATCATAAGCAAGAGAATTTGCTTTATCCGCATCTATGGTATACTTATCATAATTCTGCATAGTGAAAATCATTTCTGTTGTTGTAACGGTACTTGTTTCACCACTGCTTTCAACTGTACTCTCAACCTTAACACCATAACCCATAAGAGTATATTTTCCGCCGCTATTATCGACTTCTATTCTTTCAATATTATTTGTAGATTGCTCTATAAGTGTTTTTGTAGTATCAGAGCTTGTACTTGTGTTTTCTTCTTCTTTATTCGGCATTGTAAGAAGAAAAACTAACGCACCGATAAGAACCGCCAAAATTATTCCTGCTATAATAATATATCTAATCTGCTTTTTCATTTATCCGACCTCCCATTTTCCGGAAAATTCTCCATAGGTTCTACATACAAAGTTTTTTGGTTTATATAGATTACCATACCGGGCTTTGAACCCTGCGGCTTAGAAACATAACGGATTTTTGTATAGTCAACAGGAACTTTTCCTGCGTTTCTCGCCTTACTGTGATACGCTGCAAGACTTGCTGCATAAATAATCGTATCGTCATCAGGAGTTTGTCCATTAGTAACTATAATCGTATGCGAGCCGGGAATTTCTTTAGTATGAAACCAAAGGTCGTTTTTATCAGCTTGCTTTAGAGTTAATTTGTCATTCTGGCGGTTATTTCTGCCGACAAGAATAGTAAATCCGCTCTTGGATTTATATTCAAGAGGAGGAAGCGTTGCTTCTTTTTTCTGTTTTTTACGGTTTGTACGGATATAGCCTTGCTCGGCAAGCTCTGTGCGGATTTCATTAAGTTCTCTTTCTGTTTCAGCTCTGCCGAGAGAATCAAGAACAGCTTCAAGATACTGCAATTCCTCGTGTGCCTTCTCAAGCTGAACCTTAAGCATCTGTTCTGCGGTTTTCGCTTTACGATAATCCTTATAATATTTTTGAGCGTTTTGCGTCGGTGAAAGAGCCGGATTTAATTTAATCTTAATTCTGGCAAGGTTTTCATCATAGAAATTCTCTGCCTCGCAAAATTCATCGCCCTTTTTTATTCTATAAAGATTTGCTTCGAGTATATCTCCGCAAATTCTCAAATGCTCTCTATCGACACAAGCAGTAAGTTCTGCCTGCTGTGCAATTATTTTTCGGGAAATTCTCTCACAAAGATTAGTCAGAAGTTTTGATAAATCCTGCGACCTTGCTCTCATTCTCTCGATAGAATCTCGCCTTGAATAAAATTCATCAAGTAAGCTACAAAAACTTTCGGGGTGTTCAATAGAAAAACTATTTCCATATTGTGTTATATCAAGGAATGAAATATCCGTCGGTTTACCTGTGTTATCTTTTATTAGTATAGGCGAACCACTTATATTTTTTGTGGTTTCGATAGTTCTATTTAAGAAATATAGCAAACGCTTTTCATTTTCGGCAGTAAGTTCCTTTGAAAATACATCGTTTCCTCTGCCTGTGAGATGTGCAATTTCTCGGCATATAATAGGCGAAACGCCTTGAACCGTTGCAAGAATAGCCTTAGATAGGTCTGCATTTTTCGGGTAGGCTTTTATTGCTGAAAGCATCTCCTCAGCTGATACTTCAAGCATATTCAGCTTATTCTGCTTTGGTGGAAGTTCATAGCGAACATTCGGCAGTACAAGTCTTTTTGATGACATAGTAGGGTCAACACGCTTTAGTGCGTCAATAATCATACCATCGCCATCTATGAAAATGACATTGCTATACTGTGCCATAATTTCGACAGCAAGTGTCATCATAACTGTATCGCCCAGTTCGTTTTTGCCCTCAAAATCGAGAAAAAGTATTCTTTCGAGTTCAGGCTGACGAATTTCACGAAGTCTTGCTCCTGCAAGCCTTTTTCGCAAAAGCATACAAAGCATAGGCGGAGTTTGTGGATTTTCGGGTGTCTGAGATGTTATATTTATACGGGGACTATTAGCTCTTGCAGAGAGAAGAAGCTTCTTCGAGCCACTATCACGAGAACGCATAGTCAGAACGATTTCATCATTTGAAGGCTGATAGACTTTATCTACACGACTATCGGCAAGAGCCGTTTGTAATTCATTTTTAATGTGGCGTAGGAAAACACCGTCAAGTGCCATAGTAAACCTCCTAATAATTACAAGTAAAATATGCTTAAAAAATCGGTGCGCTGAGAGGTTCAACGCACAAGAATAAAATCATATAAATTAAAAGTTTTGCTCAAGCTTTTTCAAAAGCCTGCGGTTTCCAAAGGCAGCGCCTTTGGTCGCTCTCCGCAGAGAGTGAAACTCTTTAATACTCCTCTAAGCGCAGGAGGGTAGAAAAACATTCCAGTGGAATGTTTTTTGTAGGGAACCCTCGCAGGGGGTTCCCTGACGGCGAGCCGTCTCTCCCAAGACGCGTTCCACTTTTTTGTTAAATTAACGCTTGCTATTCGCGTCTAAGCTTTTAATTAAAAACTTCG
>NZ_JBKXNW010000001.1:290552-299937 GCF_047012705.1 Pseudoruminococcus sp.
TAAATTAACGCTTGCTATTCGCGTCTAAGCTTTTAATTAAAAACTTCGCTTAATGCAGAATGTCGTTGCTATTAAAATGTAGAATCGTTCAAACCTTTTCAGGATCACTATAAACTAATACCTATTATCAAGCCTTATATTATATATTTTATACCATCTGTATATTTTTCTGATTGATAAAATTCTATCTCAGGAAATTTCTTACTTAATTTCTCGCATAAAACTGGCACAATCAATTCTTCACATTTACTGTGTCCGACATCAAATATTGCAATACCATTCTGCCTTGCAAATAAAATTTCGTGATGTTTGATTTCGCCTGTAACAAATGCTTGAGCATTTTTAGCCTTTGCAAAGAAAATTCCTTCTCCGCCTGCACCTGCAACAAGTGCTACCCGACAAATTTTCTCTCCACAATCAGAAAAACGCAAGCCATCGCAATTAAATTTTGTTTTAATGAAATTTGCAAACTCATTTGCAGACATAGGAATTTTTAGGTTTCCGACAAGTCCGCCGTCAATTTCAAGCTGTTCCATATCCTGAAGTTCAAGAGCGTTGAACATTGCGGTATTAGTGCCATCACTGCTTAAATCGAGGTTTGTATGGGCGGAAATTACAGCTGTTCCACTCTGTGCAAGTTTATAAACAACGCTATCTGTAGGAAGTCTTTTAAGCGGATTGAATATAACAGGGTGGTGACTGATAATAAGCTGTGCGGATTTTTCTTTCGCCTCGGCAACAACCTCATCGGTTACATCAAGTGTGACAATAGTACGAGTTGGCTCTGCGTTTTTATCACCAACAAGAATTCCGACATTATCGAAATCCATAGCTGTATCAAATGGTGCAAAACTATCTATGTAGTTATAAATATCGACAATTTTGGTCATAACTTAATCCTCGATTCTTGTATTAACTCCATTTATATTTTTATACTGCCTTTTTTCATTTATTTCGATTTTTCTTTCAATTTCACTTTCTAAATCAATTCCTAAAATTTCGGATATACCAAGTAAATATATTGCTATATCAGCAAGTTCAGAACCCAGACCTTCATCTTTTTTCCTGTATGCTTCATATGCTTCTGCAATCTCACCATACAAAAGACAAAATTCCTTATTTATGTCAGTAACATTAAAGCCTTTATCAATCTTATTCTGATATATTCGCTTTTGAATTTCAACTATGTTCATTAAGCACCTCATTTATAGCTTTCAAATCTGCTTCATAAATTTCTGCTTCGGCGATATTTCCAGATGCTCTTAATCCGTTAATTTTCTTTTCGAGTTTTCTGACAACTGATGCTATGTACATATCCCGTTCCGAACCGACTTCGTCAATCAACAAGCCTAAATATTTAAAGGCCGGTGAACATTCGCGAATAATTCCGTCATATTCGCTGACAATGACCGAATAAACCTTTTTCGAGCTTATGCAGGCTTTTTCGACTATTATATTAAAGCCCTTTGCATAAAGAAAAGAACGCAGCGAATCTGCACGAGTCATAGGCTGAAGAATAAGCCTTCTGTTACCCTTGCAAATCCACGGCGTATTTTCGATTATAGTTGCGATAAGCTCACCACCCATTCCGGCAATGACGATATCATATGCGTCCTCTGGCGAAATATTCTGTAAACCGTCAGAGAGAACGGTTTTTATATTCGTTACACCATATTTCTGAATATTGCTTTCAGCACTTTTCAACGGCTTAACCCGAACATCAGCTGCCACAGCACTTTCGATTTTGCCATCTAAAGAAAGACGAATCGGAAGATAACCGTGGTCTGTGCCGATGTCAGCAAGTCGTGTTCCTTGGCGAACGAACGAAGCACAAAGCGAAAGTCGCTCATCAATCGAAAAATCTCTTTTCTCGCTGTTCATTACTTATCAGCAAGATGTGCGTTAAGCTTTGCTACGAGTTCGTCAGCGTCTACGCCGTGAACTTCACAAGCCTGCTCGATTGTTTCGCCTCTTGATGCAGGGCAGCCAAGGCAGTGCATACCCATCTCAAGGAAGAAAGGTGCTGTTGTTCCATCTAAATCAAGAATATCTCCGATAACTGTCTGTCTATTAACCTGTGCCATTTTTATCAATCCTTTCAATTTATGAAGAGTTTGTCCCTATTATAATACTATTCTTCCTTTTTTTCAAGTAAATATGTAATGAGGAACACAAATGCAATTTCATATAAAATCATATCGAGTTTTTGGCTTTTGAAAATGTCTTTTTGCGAATTATAAAGTATGTTGTTAGCATTGCAATTCCTGTTATAACCCAAGAAATTGGGTATATTATCAAAAGTGTTTCGTAATTTTTGAATTGCTGACAAACTGTATAAACCCATATCAAACGCAATGCACAAGTTCCGAGAACTGTTATAACCGCCGGTGTCGTGGAATAGCCTATTCCACGAAGTGCCGCGCCGCCAACTTCATATGTACTTGCAATTAAGTTTATTGTCAAAACTATAAACATACGAATCTCTGCATACTTGATTACTTCTGCATCAGGCGTAAAAAGTGATATGAAAAAGCTGTGTCCTGCTACAATGGATAGGCTCATACAACCCGTTGTTATCATACTTGCTATCATACTTATTCGGAATACCTTTTTGCAACGGTCATATTCGCCTGCACCATAATTCTGGCTTGTAAATGTAACTGCCGTCTGGCTAAATGCGGTAATAACAAAATATGTTATGCTTTCATAATTAAGCGTAACAGAAGAACCTGCTACAACATCTGCGCCAAAACCATTCAGGGCAGATTGAATAACTACATTTGATATAGAGAAAACCATAGATTGTATACCCGCCGGTATACCAATTTTAAGCATTTTTAAAAGCTCATTCTTTGATACACTGAGTTTCTTCCACGATAAATGGAAAGGCTCGGCCTCCTTAGCAAGAAAATGCCAGACCATACAAGAGCTTATGATATTTGATATTACTGTTGCTATAGCAACTCCTGCAACATCAAGATGAAAAACAATAACAAGGAATAAATTCAAGCCGCTATTTACAATACCAGAAACAAGCAAACAGTATAAAGGTCTTTTAGTATCTCCTATACATCTTAAAATTGCTGAACCAAAATTATAAATCATAATAAAGGGCATACCAAGAAAATATATCTGTAAATATAACACTGCATAGTCCAAGACCTCTTGTGGTGTATTCATAAGAGTTAATAGTGGTTGTGATATAAATAAACCCAGTATTGTAAGGAATATACCGCTTATAATTGCGACAAGCATTGCGGTATGAACGGCTTTTTTGATATTTTCCGTCTTTTTCTGACCAACATATATGGATATTATTACATTTGCTCCGATAGATATACCAACAAAGAGATTTATAACCATATTTATGACAGGACCATTACAGCCAACGGCAGCCTGAGCCTGACTATTGGCAAAATGTCCGACAACAGCAACATCTACTGAATTGAATAGCTGCTGTAAAATACTGCTTGCCGCCAGAGGAAGTGCAAATAAGATAATTTTCTTCAAAAGACTTCCATGAAGCATATCTACTTGTTTTTTAGATGATAATTTTGTAGCACCCAATTTTACATATCCTCCATTTAACATACTTTGTGAATTTATTATATATTTGTGGATTGGTAATTTCAAGACTTGTGTTTTTATATATCGAGTATTGTCGTATTTTGACAATGCTAAGCATAAATAAGAGCCATATTACCGAGTGGCTTTCGGCAATATGACTCTTTATCTATTAAAAAGCGGTAGGGGAATTCCACACCCCGCAATACATACTATGCTGTTTTGGGTTTTATTGACAGCATTTTAGTTTATTTTTTATCGGATTTTTCCGAATTATCCGTTTTGGAATTATTAGAATTTTTTACAGAATTATTAGATTTTTTTCTTTCAGCATAAACAACCAAAATGCAAAGTATCAATGCTAAAAGCGCCACGCCTTTATGTATCCAACCATAAATACCGGAATACATATCTATCGCAAGGACTTCATTTAGCGTTTGCCATATTCCCCAAAAAAAGAAAAAGCCTCCAACTGCAAAAAATGCTTTGTTTTCTTTTCCCATCTTAAAGACAAGTATCATTCCTACTATAAGCCACAGAGCCGCATAAACATATCCCATAAACAAATGCTCCTATCTCATAAAATCTGTCAGCTTTTGTTATTATAACACATATACGAGTATCTTAATTCTAATCAAGAAATAAAATATGTGCATTTTAGTGTGAAAATATAAGCAAAAAAGACTACTGACATATAATCAGCAGCCTTTTCTTTAATTAAGAGAGAGAATTTATTTAATAAGTCTGAACTTACCAACGATAGGAAGCTCCTTTGCCTTACCATTAACGGCATTGATGATACCAATAATAAGAAAAGCAATCGATGGAATCGCAAGAATAATTCCAAACAAACCTGAGAGGAACAAACCAAAACCGCTCATAGTATAAACACCCGTACCAATACCGAAATAAGTAATTTCTGTACGGAATATAGCTCCGATAATCAAATTAAGAATCCAGCTAACAATACCACAAGCTGCAGAGGTAATCAACATAAGAAGAGCTTGATTTGCATGGAAACGACCATATCTTGAATTGCTATTAGCTACAAGCGGAAGCCAGAAAAGAATCCAAAAATAGCAAGCGATTGTAACGCCCTTGTTGCTTGCTATATCGGCCGGGTCATACTGAGCTGTATAATCAGGTGTATTTAAAATATCCTTAAAGAAGTTACCTGTTTTAGGAGCCTGATATGGTGGAATCTGTGTGTTTTGACCATATACTGGCGGCTGCTGTTGTGGTGGAACTTGTCCATAAACTTGCTGCTGGGGTGGAACCTGTGTTTGTTGCTGATAATTATTGGGAGCAGGATTGAAGCCAGGAGCATTAAAGCTTTGGTCATTATTGGGCTGAGAATATTGTGGAGCTTGTGGCTGACCAATAGTTGCACCGCACTTAGGGCAGAACTTCGCACCATCATTCATCTGAGCACCACATTGGTTACAGAACTGCATATATTTTTCCTCCTAAAAAATAAATATTATAACTATAATTATACACTCTCTAAATCTTACTGTCAATCTAAAAGCTGAAAATATAGCGATATTATATACATAAAAGTAGCATCATAGTATAATTGTTTTAGTGTATATTTTATAAATAAAATAATAATTATCTTTCGTTAAGCTCTTTATATTCTATTCTTTCGTGGATAGCTTTATATGCAGGACGAATAATTTTGCTTTGGTTGACAAGCTCCTCGATTCTATGAGCACTCCAGCCAGCTATTCTTGCTATTGCGAAAATTGGCGTAAAAAGTTGAGGAGGAAGGTCGAGCATACTATAAACAAAGCCACTATAAAAATCAACATTGGCAGAAACACCCTTATAGATTTTTCTTTCCTCAGAAATAATAAGCGGTGCAAGCCTTTCAACAGAAGAATAAAGCTGAAATTCGTCCATTCTTCCCTTTTCTAAAGCAAGCTTTTCAACAAATTTCTTGAAAACTCTTGCACGAGGGTCTGAAAGTGAATATACAGCGTGTCCCATACCATATATAAGACCTGCTCTATCGAAAGCTTGCTTATGAAGTAAAGCTCTGAGATAATCACAGATAGCCTTTTCATTGCTATAATCCTTGATATTTCGCTTCATATCCTCAAACATACGGACAACCTTAATATTAGCGCCACCATGCTTAGGGCCTTTCAGTGAGCCCAATGCCGCCGAAATAGCTGAATAGGTATCTGTGCCTGATGAGGTTACAACATGAGTTGTGAATGATGAGTTATTACCACCACCATGCTCTGCGTGGAGAACAAGTGACATATCAAGAAGCTTAGCCTCAAGATGAGTATACTTTGAGTCTGGTCTTAGCATATGAAGAATATTTTCTGCTGTTGAAAGATTCGGGTCCGGAGCATGAATAATAAGGCTCTGACCATCATGATAATAGCTTGATGCCTGATAGCCATATACTGAAAGCTGTGGAAAAAGTGCAATGAGCTGTAAGCACTGTCTTAAAACATTCGGAATTGAAATATCATCGGCATTTTCATCATAAGAATAAAGCATTAAGACACTTCTTGCGAGAGCATTCATCATATCAGGGCTTGGTGCTTTAAGAATAACATCTCTGACAAAAGATGTTGGCAAACTTCTATATGAGCCGAGAAGCTTATTAAAATCTTTGAGTTCATCGCTATTTGGCAAATAACCAAAAAGTAAGAGATAAACAACTTCTTCAAATCCGAATCTGTCATCGTGAATATATCCTCTTACTATATCTTCAACATCTACGCCTCTATAATAAAGCTTGCCATCACAAGGAACAGTCTGACCATCAATTACGCAAGATGAGCATACTTCAGATATTTCAGTAAGGCCGGCAACAACGCCTTTTCCGTTAAGGTCACGCAAGCCACGCTTAACATCGTGCTTTGTATAAAGATTTGGGTCAATCTGGTCGCATCTCATACAATATTGACTTAGTGCAAAAATCTGCGGCGTTACTTTGCTGAAATCTTCTGTTTTCATATTTCGTTCTCCTTTATCATATTAAATTGATTTAGAAATTATTAGTAAGTGTTGTATTTAGTTTATTGTTAGATTAAAATTGCAAAATCATTCTATGTTTTGCAAAAGTATATTTTAATTATTATATCATAATTTTAATAACGGTTCAAATACTTTTGTGAAACTTGCGGCAAAATAAAGTGATTGTTTAAAAGTGTAAAATTTTTAACAAAAAAGGAAAAGCCTGATAGCCATACTATCAGACTTTTCTCAATAAAATTATGAGGGGTACATTGAGGAGGGTAGAACATATACTCTTGATGGTTGCGGCTCCATCATTTTGAGTATAAGCTATAGTATAACTATAAGATATGAACATCATATGAATAGTTCTTAAAGAATTATAATACAAATTATGTATTTCTAAATGTAAATTTTTTATTACATAAATTTTATTATTGAAATTAAGAACTTATAGTAGTAGAATAAACTAAAAATAATACGGGGGTTCTCTAAAATGAAAAAAATAGTATTTCTGATACTTTGTGCAATGTTGGCAACTATGGCAGCAGGTTGTTCAAATTCTGATAAAACAGCAGAATCATCAACTTCTGCTGCTTCTCAAACATCATCGACAAAAAACGAAACAAACAGCAAAACACCGGAATCTTCCAAAGAGGAATCTTCAAAAGCTGAAGTTTCAAATGCAAGAGATTATACGAAAGAAAAGGCTGAGGGAGAAATTACTGACGACGGTCTTCTTATCGTTAAACAAGACGACCACTGGAGAGCTATGGAGCAATTTGGCGGCGGCTCCGGCGATAGTTATGTTGAAAGCCTTAATAAACTTAGAGAAAAACTTGATAGTAAGGTTAAGATTTACTCTATGCCCGCACCCCTTGCCTGCGAATTCTATACACCGTCAAATCTTTCGGATAACTATGTAAGTCAAGCGGATTGTTTTTCAAGCATAGCTAAAAGACTTGATTCAGGCATTACAAGTGTTGATATTTGTTCAGTGCTAAAGCAGCATACCGAGGAAAACATTTATTGCCGTACTGACCACCACTGGCAGCCACTCGGTGCATATTATGCTACTAAAACCTTTGCTGAGGCGGCCGGAGTTTCTTTTGATGATATAAGCAAATATAACAAGGTTACTGATGAGGGCTATGTTGGAACACTCTACGCATTCTATGGAGATGAGCGTATAAAAAATGACCCTGAAAGCTTTACATACTACGAGCCAAAGACAAAATACTCAACATACTACTACGACCAAAATTTTAATTACCAATACGAAGGCTCGTTACTATATGATGTAGATGTTGCAAATTCATACATTCGTTTTATGGGCGGAGACGATAGCTCTGTAAAGATTAAAACTGGTGTAAACAACGGCAGAAAGCTCCTCGTTGTTAAAGATAGCTATGGAAATGCTGAAATTCCATTCTACACAAATTCCTTTGAAGAAATCTATGTTATAGATATGAGGTATTTTGAGTGTAATCTTGTCAACTTTGTAAATGATATGGGTATAACAGATGTTCTCTTTACAATGGCAGCATATTCGGTTGTCGGAGGTAATGCAGAAAACATTGATACTCTTATAACTCAAGATGCTGATAATAGAGTTGTTGACGGTCAACTTACTGCAAAGACAGAAGATTCCGAAGAATAAGTCTGAAAATAAAAATGACGCAGTTTTAAAAACTGCGTCATTTTTATGCTTATTTATACTATATAATCATATAGTATCATCATCTTCTAAACCGGCATCATATCCATAATATTCATCTGGAAGATAACTTTTTGCAGAACTCACTTCTGCATTCTTAATATCATTTATCTCGGAATCGCTAAGCTCTACCTTTGTATTTCCAATATTTGTGATTGCAAAATCAAATTTAACACCAAAGCTATTCATATTTAATCCACTAAAATAGCCTGCATTATCAACCGTAATATCAAATTTCAGCTTCAAGCTATTCAGATAACTTTCAGAATCTGAAAGATTATTTTTAAATTCATTATACTGACTCTTATCCTTGAAAAGTGGTTCAACCTCATCAGCAATAACTGACAGTGTCTTATACGCGTCTACATCAAAGCTATACTTTGTACCATTATCAACAGCACTTTCTGTTATACCAAGAGCCTCTTTTCCATTACCATTCTCAAATGTATTCTTGAGCGAGTTGGAAACTGCGTCTATTTTTGTTGTATCTATGTAATCTTTAAGATCAGCATCTTCAAGCAAGGAGTTCCAATCAAGCTCTTGCTCTGCATTTGTTTTATTAATGCTGTCAAAGAAATTATTAAGTGTTTCCTCATCAATCTCTGTATACGTTGTATTGCCGTTTGCTGTAATTGCTGATTTGCGTACACCATCTTTGCAGTAGACAACACCCTTAAATGTATCACCTGAGTTTGAACCATTCATAACAAGAACGATTTCTTTCTTGCTTGCATCAATCTCATAGCTTATATCGCACTTTGTTTTTTCTCCGTTTGCCTCTACACTCGCAGAAATTGTTGCACTATTAGCCTTTGCAAGCTGTTTTGCACTGTCGGCTATCTTTGTGATAGGACCGCCCGATGGCTTCAACATATTAAATACCATTACGCCCGCAACTGCAATAGCCGCAACGCCAACAACAGATACGCCCGCAATAATAAACTGTTTTTTAGAGCGTTTTTTGGTAGAAACAAGACTTTCACTCGCCGTTATATCATTAGAAGCATAAGGATTTAGCGACTGTGAAAAACTATTATCAGCAGAAGATGTTTCATAAGCACCTACTACACCAGAAGTTGATTGCTGTGCATATGGATTAGTTTGTTGAACTGGTTGTTGTGATTGTAC